>JAFAVN010000252.1 GCA_019242435.1 Verrucomicrobiota bacterium
TTGGTTTTGGCCGTAGCGGCAGGACTGGTGACCGGGCTGGTCATTGGGGCCATAAACGGCCTGGTTACACTTAAGGCAAGAATACCTTCATTTATAACAACCCTGGGAATGATGATGCTGCTTCGAGGTGTGATCCTCTTCTCCTCGGGTACGCAAACCCGCCCATTTCATCCGGGGCTTGGGTTTGAAACTCTAATGACGGGGTCAATCGGCCTGGTGCAGGCTTCCTTTCTTTGGCTTCTGGTGATTACCTTCGCAGCCTACCTGCTGATGGATCGCCACCGGCTGGGAAATCATATCTACGCCATTGGCGGCAACCGGGAAGCAGCTACCTCCATCGGCGTGAGAGTTTCTCAAGTGAAACTCCTGGCTTTCATAATCGCCGGTGGCGCTGCGGCTCTTTCCGGGATAATCAGTACGGTTCGGGTGAGTTCCGTCTCACCGATTCAAGGGCAAGGGCTCGAACTCCAGGCGATTGCCGCCTGCGTCATTGGGGGGGTCTCGCTCTATGGCGGAAAGGGCTCGATGATCGGAGTGTTTCTAGGCGCCGCCCTGCTCTATAACATTCAAGACATTTTGCTTCTCCTGAGAGCGCCGGGTTTTTATTTGGACGCTTTCATTGGAGCGATCATCCTTGTCGCTGCCACGTTGAACCGCCTCATTCAGAAGGAGCCGTAGAAATGTCGGAGTCAAACCCAAGTTCAGTATCCGTGGCAAGGTTGATCGAGCTTCGTGGGATCACCAAAAAATTCGGAAATGTAATTGCTCTCGATCATGTGGATTTCGAGATCCGGGCAAATGAAGTCGTTGGGTTACTGGGTGATAATGGC
Organism: Verrucomicrobiota bacterium; assembly: GCA_019242435.1. Classification (GTDB taxonomy): domain Bacteria; phylum Verrucomicrobiota; class Verrucomicrobiia; order Chthoniobacterales; family JAFAMB01; genus JAFAVN01. Next base: position 831 of record JAFAVN010000252.1, read on the forward strand.
GCCGGGAAATCAACCCTCGTTAAGATAATTTCAGGCGTGCTATCTCCGGATGAAGGAGACTGTTGGGCCGCTGGTATCCGAACCAGAATTGCTTCGCATGCGGACGCGGCCAGACTAGGGATAGAAACGATTTACCAGGACGCTGCTCTGGTTAACAGCCTGTCTATTTATCGGAATATGTTCCTTGGCCGCGAGCAAACCACTGCTCTGGGATTCCTGCGCCGACGCACGATGAAAACGAAGACGATGGAGATCCTCAGGAGTTCTGTGCAAATTTCCGGCATTGTATCCCCAGACCAGTTGGTTGGCGGTCTGTCAGGTGGGCAACGCCAAGCGGTAGCTATTGCTCGCGCGGTCTATTTTCGAAAGAAAGCGCTGCTTCTCGACGAACCAACCAGCGCTCTCTCTGTCCGGGAAACAGAGAATGTTCTGAACTATATGGTTCAACTTAAGCGGGGCGGTGTATCCTGCGTGTTCGTAACTCACAATCTGTATCACGCTTACCGCGTTTGCGATCGATTCGTCATTCTTTCACATGGGCGAAAAATCAAAGATGTGACCAGGGCCACAACATCAATCGAAGAGTTAACTGCTGCCATTGTTCAGCAGTAGGAGAGAGCAATGATTCTGGATACCCATCAACACTTCTGGAAGGCAGATAGGGGAGATTATCATTGGATGACTCCGGAAGTTCCGATTCTGGCGCGGGATTATCTGCCTGACGATTTACGTGGGCAGCTGCGAAAGACCGGTGTTACCCAGACCATCCTGGTACAGGCAGCACAAACCATGGATGAGACAGATTTTCTATTAGGGCTGGCGGAAGAAGCCGATTTTGTTATGGGTGTTATTGGCTGGTTTGATCTTGAAGACGAAAACTTTCCCGAAGTTTATGAGCGAAAACGAAAGGATCACGCCAATCTGCTCGGCGTACGGCCGATGTTACAGGATTTGTCGGATGACCGTTGGATCCTTCGCGAAAAAGTAATCAAGAATCTTTCTTATCTAGCCGACCGGCAAATCGTGTTCGAGTTTCTGACCTATACACGTCACTTACCATTTGTGCTTCAGGCGTTGGAAAAAGTAACAAGGCTACACGCCGTTATCGATCATATCTCGAAACCGGAAATCAAGGCGGGAAAGCTCCAGCCGTGGAGCGACTTGATTTCGCGAGTCGCCCGCCATGAAAACCTGTTTTGTAAGCTGTCAGGAATGGTGACAGAAGCGGATCACGCTAGCTGGGCTCCAGAGCATCTGCGACCGTACATCGAGCACGTGCTCAATTGCTTTGGCGAGGATCGCGTAATGTTCGGAAGTGATTGGCCGGTCTGTCTCCGAGCGGCCAGCTACGGCGAGGTGATCAACGCCTTGCGCACGGTTGTGGCCAATCAGCTATCGCCAGGCGGCTTAACCAAGTTGTTCTCGCAGAACGGAAGACAGTTTTACGGGATTCGATAACGATGGCGTCGAAACCAATTTCGCTCGGATTAATCGGGACGGGCATTGTGGCTGCCGGTCCATACCGAAAAGCGCTGGAACGTAGCACTGCGGTTAAAGCTGGCGGACTATTCGATCCCGACGCTGCAAAGGCGAGCGCCTTGGCCGAGGCTCTCGAGGTTAGAGCTTATCCGGACCTGGACGCGTTGCTATCGGACGCCAGCATCGACGCGGTTGCAGTGCTTAGCCCTAATCATCTCCATGTCGACATAGCACTCCGCAGTCTCAGGGCCGGCAAACATGTCCTGGTTGAAAAACCGGTTGCTGAGACCGTCGAAGAAATTGAGCAGCTGGAGGCAGCTGCGCAGCGAGCGGGCAAAGTATGCATGCCGGCCCATAACTACATCTACAACCCTAGTCTAATAAGAGCGAAGCGTCTCATCGGAGAAGGCCGGCTTGGCACTGTTGCCAGTGGATGGATTCTCTACAACATCTTTCATCCAGAGGAGATCGCGTGTCATTACGGAGGCGTTCTGCGAGAAGTATGCGTACATCATGCTTACTCGCTGCTCTTCTTGTTAGGAAAGCCGGCAAAGGTTTCGGCCCAGCTCTCGCGAGTTCACTACCACGAGCTAACCTGTGAGGACCAGGCGATGTTAACCTGCACCATGCCCGGCGGCGCCTTGGTTCATTTATGGGCAAGCTTCGCAGCGAGTGACCCCACAAGCGATCCCTGGACTGTCGTCTACAAGATTCTCGGAACAAACGGAGGCATTGCTTACACGTGGGATGATGCTCGATATGACGATACCGGTGGCCCGGCCTGGGGAATACCAAACTACCTGGATGGTTTTTATCAGGAACTGGAATTTTTTGTCACCCAAGCTATCAGGAATGGCGAAACGCCACTTTCGACCCTGGCCGACGCTCGGGACGCGATTCGAATCATCGAGGCTGCCGAAAGCTCGGTAGCCAAAGCGGGGACTTCGGTAGAGGTCCACTACTAACATGCCTACAAAAATCAGTCGCGTTCAGGTCCATGAATTCAGATACGAAGTTGAAGGCGTCGGCTTCGACGCTGGCGGTTTTGACTTTGTTTATGTGCCCGGACATCGCCAGGCAATAACCAAGGCCGCAATCGTCATCGAAGCGGCCGACGGAGCTCGGGGTGAGTACGTCGGACTGTGGGGAGCGACGCCGATGGCGCTTGCTCAGACAATCATGCTCGCTCCGCATCTGCTCGGGATGGATCCGTTTCAGCGCGAATTCATCTATGATGAATTCAAACGCGCTCTCCGGCAGTATGATCATATGGGATACGGAATGATCGATATTTGTCTGTGGGATCTTGCTGGAAAATTCTTTGGTAGTTCCGTTTCAAGATTACTTGGCGGTTTTCGAGAGCGCCTCAGGACGTATGCCAGTACTATGCATGGAGACCGCAATGGCGGCCTTTCTTCTAAGGAAGCGTATGGAGACTTTGCGCTTCATTGCTGGGAAATGGGCTACCGGGCTTTCAAAATGCATGGATGGTACGATGGTAATCCAGCAGAAGAGGCAGCAACCATCAAACACCTTCGTAAGACAGTCGGTGAAGAGATGGTTCTGATGATCGATCCGGCTTGCCAGATCCGAACTTACCTGGACGCCCTGGCCCTCGGTAAGGCGTGCGATGAAGCCGGTTTTCTTTGGCTGGAAGATCCAGCTCGTGATACTGGCGTCTCGCAGTTTGCCCATCTGAAGCTTCGCCAGATGATCAAGACGCCGATACTCTGTACCGAACACGTTCGCGGGCTTGAGCCTAAAGCTGATTTTGTGGTGAACGGTGGAACGGACATATTGCGGGCTGATCCGGAGTATGACATGGGAATCACTGGCGCCATGAAGATCGCGCATCTGGCCGAAGCCCTCGGCCTCGATGTGGAAGTACATGCGTGTGGGCCTGCTCATCGCCACTGCATGGCGGCCATCCGAAATACGAACTACTACGAGCTTGCGCTGGTTGGACCAAAATGCCGGAACCCATTGCCGGATATTTACAGCTGCGGATATTCAGATCAGCTCGGTTGCATTGATTCGGAGGGATACGTGCCAGTTCCGGTCGGTCCAGGGTTGGGAGTGACTTATGACTGGGACTATATTGATCATCATAGGATTGCGTTACACGAGTTTGTGTGAAGACGGTTCTTAGATCTAAAGACGGTTGTGATAAATGTCGCTTAGCGGGTCGCCGTGGAGCCGGCGTCCGTGCCCGGTAACGTGGTCAGAAATACCGGTGCAAAAATTCCTTGATTCGTTCAAGCTGTTGGCTCGCGTTCGCGTACGCCTCTTCAGCCTGATCTAACTGCGCTGTTCGCCCCATGGCCTCGAGTTTTCGGAGTGCAGGCAAAACTGCTGTCATTCCACAATTGGCGCTCGATCCGAGAAGCTGATGTGCACAACGCTCAACTTTGCTGGTTATGTCTGTGCGAAGGGCCACACCGAGATCCTCAACTAACTGATACGATTGCTCCAGGTAAAGGCGGATCATTTCCGGGAGTTCCTCAGGTCCTCCGACGAACTCGACGAATCGCTGTACATCAACCGGGGCATCTTCTGAACTTTCGGGAAGAGTAACTTGGTAAATGGAGCTACCAGAGCTGAAAGCGGACCCTTGAGTCGCACTCTCAGAGCTAGCCAGATGTCGGTTGTCAGGTTGGTCCCTTGTATTCCAACGCTCCAGCACTGCCTGCAGTTCGTGTGTCCGAATCGGCTTGCTGAGATAATCATTCATACCGGCGGCCAGGCATTTCTCACGGTCTCCGAGCACGGCGTTAGCCGTGATCGCAACGATGTGGATGGGCGATTTCGTTTGAGAACTTTGTTCCTTGATCCGTATCGCGCGCGTCGCCTCGAATCCATCCACCCTGGGCATCTGGCAATCCATTAGAATGATATCGTAAGACTTTGATTGAAGCGTCTCGAGGACCTGTGCTCCATCCGTTACCACATCGGCGTCATATCCGAGCCTGTTTAGTTGACCCAAGGCAACTCGTTGATTGATATAGTTATCCTCGGCCAAGAGAATGCGGACGCCCGCAAAGGGGTAATCGGGCCGAGGAGCGCTTGTCGGCAGACTGAGCCGGTCTGAATCCGCCAGGTAGTCGCTGGCTGCAGCCTTGCCCATTACATTCACCAGGCAGTCAAACAACCGCGATTGTTTGATCGGTTTGACCAGGCAGGTCTCGATATTGGCAGAGGTTAATTCCTCGGGAGTACAGGGGAAGCCTAGAGAGGTCAGAAGGACTAGTCTAGTGCCGGCGATCGCCGGATCGGCCTTGATTGCGCGGGCGAGATCTAGTCCGTCCATTCCCGGCATCTGCCAATCCAGGAGAACCAGGTCATACGGCCTCCCCTCGCTCACCGCGTTGCGCAATTTTTGTAGCGCGTCCGGCGCGCTCCCGGCACTGCTGGTCTGAATTCTCCAGGCAACAATCTGCCGGCGCAAAATCTCACGATTAGTCGCGTTGTCATCTACTACCAGTGCTCGCACGGAGGACAAATCTCCATAGTATGTCTTGGTTGCATCGGCCGATACTCTTTCAAACCGCGCGGTAAACCAGAAAGTGGAGCCGTGTCCCAATTGGCTCTCGACGCCGATTTCTCCCCGCATTAACTCGGTAAGCCGTTTCGCAATCATCAAGCCGAGCCCCGTGCCCTCATATCTAGGCGCCGCCGAATGACCTCCTTGACTGAACGCCTGGAAAAGCTGCGCCTGTACCTCAGGTGCGATCCCGATTCCGGTATCGTGAACGCAAAACTTCAAAACAGTCTCCGTTTCGGTTTCACTTTCCTGGCTGACCCGAACGACGACCTCTCCTCTGTCGGTGAACTTGATCGCGTTGCCGATCAAGTTGGTAAGAATTTGACGCACCCGCCCCGGATCTCCACGCAGGCGTCCGGGAATATCTGGTGCAACAGAGCTGACTAACTCAACTCGCTTTGCGGACGCGCGTGGAGCCAGGATGTCAAGGCTGCTTTCGATCGTTTCTAGCAGGTCGAAATTGACGAGTTCCAATGTCAATTTACCTGCCTCGATCTTGGAAAAGTCCAGAATGTCATTAACGATCGTCAAAAGCGACTCTGCGCTGAAACGAATGGACTCGGCGAACTCGCGCTGCTCTGAACTCAATCTAGTATCCAGCAGCAGACCGGTCATTCCAATTACACCATTCATCGGAGTCCGGATCTCGTGGCTCATAATTGCCAGGAACTCACTTTTGGCGCGGGTCATCGCTTCGAGTTCAGCCGAGCGTCTGGTCAGTTCCTGATTGAGTCCGCGGACATGCTCGTCTCGTTGCTTGCGCTCGGTGATATCGCGGATCGCGCCGAAAACCAGCGTGCCCGCCTCGGCCTCGAGCGGTCTGAGGCTGATCTCCACCGGGAACTCCATTCCGTCTTTTCGCCGGCCGTAGAGTTCCAGGCCCTCACCCATCGGCCGCACTCTAGGCTGGGCGAAAAACTGCGTGCGGTATTTAAGGCTCCGTCCATGGAATCGTTCCGGCATCAGAATCTCAATCTGCTGGCCAAGGAGCTGCTCTCGCTGGTAGCCAAACAGCTTCTCCACTTGAGCATTGACCAGCACGATCTTTCCTTGCCGGTTCATCACGATCATGGCATCCGGAGCCGATTCCAGCAGCCCGCGGAACTTCTGCTCGGCTTTCTTGCGCTCGGTGATATCGCGAATCGCGCCGGAAACCAGCACGCCCTCTTCGGTCTCCAGTGGGCTGAGGCTGATCTCGACCGGAAACTCCGTTCCGTCTTTGCGCAAGCCGTAGAGCTCCAGGCCCTCACCCATCGGCCGCACTCGAGGCTGGTCGAAAAACTGCGTGCGGTATTCCGGATGTCGGCCACGAAATCGTTCCGGTACCAGAATCTCAATCTGCTGGCCAAGG
>JAFAVN010000264.1 GCA_019242435.1 Verrucomicrobiota bacterium
CCGGTCCTCATATACAATATCGGTATGGCTGTCTCGCTCGATTCTCATGGTTCCCCTGGTCCCAGGGATCTCTACCAGCGTATCGGCGGACGGGAAGGGATTTTCAATTTGATCAAACATTTCTACGCCGACGTGCGTCAAGACCCGCTGATCGGTCCGGTCTTCAACGCCCAGATCAAAGATTGGAAAGCACATTTGGATATCATCGCTAGCTTCTGGGAAACACTGATGGGTGGACCACGAACCTACGCCCGGCCAATGCCGCTGAAACACGTCCCGCTTCAACTCCAAGAAGAGCACTTCGAACGTTGGCTTTTTCTTTGGCAGGCAAACTGTCGCGCTCAACTACCGCCCTGTGTGGCCCGAGAAATGATCGACTTAGCTCACCATATCGCCGGAAAGCTTCGTCTGATTCTCCGGGTCTCAGATTCGATCGCACCCGTCGCGTCCGCAGACGTCCGCACCAATCACTAATCACTCTCCACCACCGACCACCCTTTCCCCACCGACCCAAACTCCCCGCACCACAAACTCGTCATCAAACAAAACAAAATCGGCTGCCTTGTTTTTGCTGATTGACCCAAGCTCTTTTTGCCGGCACAAAACTCGCGCCGGATTCAAACTCGCCATTCGGATTATGGCCGGCAAGGGCAGACCGACGGTTTTCGCCATGTACTGGACCAAGTCAATCGTCCGAGCCAAACTTCCGGCTAAAGCAGAACCGTCTGCCAACATGCCAAATCCTTCGCCAACCTTGCAGTCAAGCCGGCCTAACCGGAAATGATAATCCACAGGCATGCCCGCACCGGCCAACGCATCAGTCACCAGCGCAATTTCATCAGCCCCTTTGGCATTGTAAGCCATTCGGGTCAGCGTCGGTTGCACATGAAAACCATCTGCCACCAGTTCACAAAGAATGTTATCCTCCGCTAGCGCAAATTCGACTACACCGGCCTGGCGAAACATCCCTTTTTTTGATGCAACCGACATGGCGTTAAAAAGGTGTGTCACTTTGCTAAGGCCGGCCTGAACCGCATTTTCCATCTGTTCGCCGGTCGCCTCAGTGTGCCCGGCGCTCATTACAATGCCGCTCGCCGTCGCTTGCCGGATCAATTCCAGAGCACCTGGCAGTTCCGGCGCGACCGTGACCTGCGAAATCGCCCGGGCACGTTCCTGAATCCATTGGATATCACTTGGCAGGGGCGGCCTCATCAGCGCCGGATCTTGAGCGCCGGCTTTCCCGGGCGCTAAATGTGGACCTTCTAAGTGCAACGGCAAGAGCCGGCATCGGGTCAAACCTTGCGCCTCTCGCCAACGCGGCATGATGGCATCGAAAGCCTCGTAAGAAGCTGTAGCGGCAGTTGGACAAAGCGCCGTAGTACCACCGGACAAATGAAAGTTGGCGGCCGCCGCGAACCCCTCGGCCGGTGCGCTTAGAAAGTCGTATCCCATTGCGCCGTGCACATGGAGATCGATCAGCCCGGGAGCCAGATACCAGTTTCCAGCATCTACACCATCATCTTCGGGCGGAGCACCTTGACCTACTTCCAAAATGCCCCCTTTTTCGAAGTTCACCCATCCCTCATCCAGGACGCGATCCTCCAGAATTACTTTTGCATTAAAGATTCGAGCCATAGAGACAGCCAGATTCATTCGCTTCTTTGCGTCACTATCTCAAGTGCCGGATGTCAGTTCCCTCCGCCTGCAACGGTTTTCTCTGCTATTCTGCTATCTGACCCAGCACCGCAACGCTCTCACACTGGCGGACGCAGGCGGGTATTGACAATTTCCAATCTAATGGACGCTCAAGCCACCCACATGCAGCGCCCCGTGCGCGAATATACCACCCAGGACTTTGTGCAGCTGCCTGAGACCATGAGCGTCGAAGAAGCATTACGTTTCATTCGCGATCATCGAACCGGCAGCCATGGGCTTATTTATTTCTACGTCGTCGATGCCGAGGGCCGCCTCACCGGTGTCCTGCAAACCCGCACCATTCTCACTGCTCAACCCAACGAAACCCTGGCGGACGTCATGATCCACCGAGTGGTTGCGATTCCGGAAGCGGCTACTGTGCTGGAAGCCTGCGAGTTCTTTGTGCTTCACAAATTTTTGGCCTTTCCTGTCGTTGGCCGTGACCGTCGTATCATCGGGGTGGTAGACGTCAATCTCTTCAACGAGGAGGTCTTCGGTATTCCGAAGACCGAGACTGGCGACGAATTGTTTCAAGCCATCGGGTTTCATATCTCAGAGGCGCGCCGCGCTTCCCCTTTGGCGGTCTTGCGCTTTCGTTTCCCTTGGTTGCTGATTACCATCGCGGGGGGAACGGTCTGCGCATTTCTCACGGAAGCACATACCCAGACACTTCAACATACGCTGGCGATTGCTTTCTTTTTGACACTCGTATTGGCGCTTGGCGAAAGCGTCGCAGTTCAATCTCTCGCGCTTGTGTTAGAAGGCTTAGGACCAAAAAAGCTTACGCTGCAATGGTTCCTTTCTATCTGTAAACGGGAAGCGCTAACGGCAATTCCACTCGCTTTGGCGATCGGCTTCACCGTAGCGATCATAGTAATTGCCCTGGAACACGAACTACGGGCGGCCGCCGTGATCAGCCTCAGCATTGCGGCTGGCGTGGGAGCCGCCTGTTTTCTCGGCATCGGCGTTCCGACCTTGTTACACGCCGCTAAACTCGATCTCACCATCGCCGCCGGCCCGATCACGCTTGCCCTGACTGACGTCGCAACACTGCTGATCTATTTCACTCTAACCAGCTGGCTGCTTTAGCCTGCCGCACTGAAACGGCGACGCCCTGGCCACAAAACCGCTCCAACTCAACCACGGCCGCAAGCAGTTCCCGGCACGAAAGCCATTCATGAAGGCAGTTGTTTTTCACAAGCCTGGGGACATGCGGGTGGATCAAGTTCCCGACCCGAAGATAGAAAATCCGCAAGACGCTATACTACGGGTTACTCAGACCGCCATTTGCGGCTCAGATCTCCACATCTATAACGGTCTGTTTCCTCAGGCCAAGCCGCTGATTATGGGCCATGAATTCATGGGAATCGTCGAAGAAACTGGGGGCCAAGTTACCGCATTGCAAAAAGGTGACCGGGTAGTAGTACCCTTCCCGCTCGCCTGTGGAATTTGTTTTTTCTGCAGCCGTGGACTGCCAGGACACTGCGAAAATTCGAACCCGAACAACTACGGACCGGAAGGCGGCCTGTTGAACCAGAAAGGTGGTGGCCTATTCGGCTACACCGATCTTTATGGTGGGTACTCGGGCGGGCAAGCTCAATACGTCCGGGTGCCGTTTGCTAATGTTGGTCCGCGAAAAATTCCCGACCACCTTGAGGACGAAGAGGTTCTATTTTTAACTGATATCCTTCCGACAGGATATACGGCAATTGCTTGGGGTGAGTTGAAAGGCGGCGAAACCGTCGCGGTAATAGGGTGTGGCCCAGTAGGACTCATGGCCCAAAAGTCTGCCTGGCTGAAAGGCGCTAAACGAGTGATCGGTGTGGACCGATTGCCCTATCGCTTAGCCGCTGCCCGTAAGGCCACCGGTGCGGAGACCATCAACGTCGAAGAGACAGATGCAGTCGAAGCAATCCGTGACATGACGGAGGGGCGCGGAGCTGACCTGTGTGTAGATGCCGTCGGTATGGAAGCTGACCGTTCGTTGTCAGACAAGATTGGGAATGTTCTGCACCTTCAGATGGGAAGTATTGAAGCCTTGAAATTAGCCATCAGCGCGGTTCGCCGGGGCGGAATTGTCAGCGTTGTCGGAGTTTACGGAATGCCGTACGACAAATTCCCTGTCGGCCAAATCTTCGACAAGGGCGTCACCCTGCGGTTTGGTCAAGCTCCCGTCCACAAATACATCGACGAGCTCATCGAACTGGTCGCCAATGGCAAAATCAAGCTCAACGACATCATCACGCACCGATTACCAATCGACCAAGCCACCCACGGCTACGATATCTTCAAAAATAAAAAGGAAAATTGCGTAAAGGTGGTGCTGCACCCGTAATAAGATAACCCGAAACCCGCTTTCCCATCTGGTGCCATTTGTTTGTCGCAATTCCACCGCTTCGGTCCAGCCCCGGCGATGGCAATAGGACATTCTGTTATCACGAAGATAGCTACCTGGCAGCGGCAATATTAACTGCCGATTTTGCTAACTTTGTGAGTTTGTCGTCGGTTTCCTTTTCTTCGGCTAAGGTAGCGTCGAGAAGCTTGGCTGAATCTTTATCTCCAAGCATTTCAGCATAGGTCTTCACGGTGCCATATCCGGCAATTTCATAATGCTCCACCCGTTGCGCGGCCGCTATTAACCCAGCATCTTTCACTTCCGGATCAGCTTCCTCTTCAATCATCTCAGCACCTTCCTCGATCAGCCCTTGCATGGCCTTGCACTTCGGCCCGCGGGTGGATTGTTTGGACTTTTCTAATATTCTTTCAAGCCGCTGAGCGTGCTCTTTTGTTTGCTGCAGATGTTCCTGAAAACCGGCTGCGAGCTTTTCATTCTCCGCCGCTTTAGCCATCTTTGGTAGCGCCTTAATAAGCTGCTTTTCGGCGCTATAGAGGTCCTTTAATTCACGAATGTAGAGATCTTTGAGTGTTTCGAGTTGCATCGTACCCCTGTTCGCGCGGAAAGAGCAGGAAGGATTGACTAAACGAGCGGCTAATGTCCTGGCCGGGTTCGCTTTTCGCCGATCTTCGTACAACCATCAGCCCCGGGCTGCTCGATCTTTTTCTAAAAAGGAGATAAGAGTGCCATCGCAAGGCAGTCGATAACCCGTTAAGGGGCGTCGACTGCGTAATCTATTTTCGGCTCCAGCCTGGAATGCGCGCACCGCACAACCGCCAGCGACATGAACACGGTTATTCGAAGTCTTGATTATCACTTAATGGGCCACTGCGACTGTTGCGGCGGATATCGATTGCTAAAATATTACGACCAAGAACTGGGTTTTACTTGTATGTCCTGTGGGGCCCACTGTGTCATTGCCGACATCGAGCTCAATTTCGGCGGGTATGATCTCTGCCGCCCGACCAGCGATTTGCCGAGCCCCGGAACCAGATTCTCGATCAGCTAAGGGATGGAAGGGATCATCGAGAAGTATTTTCCGGGGTGGCAGGGCTGCCACAATTGATTTGTAAACTGTTTGCCAAAACAGTACCCTTGCCTATTCTGTAGTAACACTACGTAAATCATCCCCCCCTCTATGAAGCAGCGATCCCGAAGTCGTTCCCCGTTCCCCGCCCGGCACTTTCCTAATCTGCCAGGCATAGCTCACCAAAGCTTCCTCATGCTGGCCGGCATCCTTGCTTGCGTGTTCGTTACCTATCCAGCAAAGAGCGTCGCCGCAGACGCTTCGACCACGCTGGCCATCTCCATCCGAACCCTTTCCAATCCTTATCAGGCAAACTACAAGGTTGGCGCTGAAGCTTATGGAAAGTCGGTCGGGTTGCCCGTTGATGTGCTAACCACCGAAGCCAATAGTGAGAAAGGCCTGACCGACATTAAGTCCGAAGTCGCCCGGCGCGCCGGCAACGTTGTTTTCTTTATCGACCCCAACCAGGCAACTGACGTCGTCGCAATCGCCAAAGTCCTGGAACAAGCAAAAGTTTACTTTGTTACCTGGTGGAATAAACCCGCAGATGTGAAGGTCTGGGACTATCCACACTGGGTTGCCCATGTTTCTTTCGACGGAGTTGCGGCAGGCTACTACACCGCCAACGAACTTTTTAAGACCTTCAAAACCCCGGGTCAGGGCAAAATCATCGCCTTACAAGGTTTGCTTGCCAATACACCGGCCCAAGAGCGTTTCCAAGGCCTCCAGAAAGCACTCGGCGAGAACAAAGGAATCCAGTTAGTACAATGGGAGGCGGCAGATTGGGACCGGACAAAAGCTTACAACGACACCAAGGCAATGCTCGTCGCCCACCCCGATATCGACGGCGTCTGGTGCGCTAACGACGACATGGCGATGGGCGCGATACAGGCCCTAAACGAAGCCGGCTTGGCGAAGAAAGTGCTCGTGACCGGCACCGACGGCATCCCGGAAATGTTTGATGCAATCAAGAACGGTCTGGCAGCCGCCACGGTCATGAATGATGCCAAATATCAAGCTGGACTTGGCCTCGCCATGGCGCTCTCTGCCAAACAAGGCAAGCTGGACGTCGCCGGCCAACCTCAAAAGTACCGTCAATTCGAGATACCGGCAGTCAATGTAGACCGGCAGAACGTCGAGCAGGTTGTACATGACTACATCGACAACACCCCGCAATACGACTTCAGCAATTTCTACGCACGCTGGTCGGTTGCCATTCCTTGATAACATTGAAATGAAAACCAGCATTCGGCGATTAGGCGAGATCGTTGGCGTGTTCGGGACCATCCTCCTTGGCGCGAGCGGCAGCGCAGAGGCGGCGCCGGCCTCTCCTACTCTGGCGATCTCCATTCGAACGCTTTCCAGTCCGTACCAAGTGATGTACAAAGTCGGCGCGGAGGCCTACGCTAAACAAATCGGCCTGCCGCTCGATGTTCTCACCACAGAGGCAAACAGCGCCAAGGGATTGACCGACATCAAAGCAGAGGTTGCTCGCACCGGCGGCAATGTCGCTTTCTTCATTGATCCCAACGACGCTTCCGACGCCGTCCCCATAGCCAAGACACTGGACGCCGCCGGCGTCTATTTTGTCACTTGGTGGAGCAAACCCGCCGAGATCAAGGTTTGGGATTACCCGCACTGGGTTGCCCACGTCTCATTCGACGGAGTCGCTGCCGGGGTGTATACGGCGACAGAACTTCTTAACACCTTGAAAACCCCCGGCCAGGGAAAAATCATAGCGCTCCAGGGGCGCTTGGGAGACACCCCAAACGCGGAGCGATGGCAAGGTCTGAATCAGGTGCTTTCCAAAAATCCAGGGGTGCAATTAGTGCAGTGGGAATCTGCGCAGTGGGATCGGACTCAAGCCTATAACGACACCAAAGCGATGTTGGTCGCCCATCCCGACGTGGACGGCGTATGGACCGCCAACGATGATATGGCAATGGGTGCTATTCAGGCTCTCCAGGAAGCCGGCCTCGCCAAGAAAGTACTGGTCACCGGCTGCGACGGCATCCCCGAGATGTTCGACGCCATCAAGAGCGGATTGGCTGCGGCCACCGTTTTTAATGATGGCAAATATCAAGCTCAGTTAGGACTCGCCATGGCGCTGGCGGCAAAGCAAGGAAAACTAAACGTAGCGTCATTACCACACAAGTACCGGCAATTCGAGATTCCGGCTGTTAACGTTAATCGGGATAACGTGAATCAAATCGTTCACGACTATATCGAAAATACGCCGACCTACGATTTGAGCGACTTTTTTGGCAAGTGGTCGGTCGCGATGCCGTGAGCTAGTGACATCTGACCGTTAGACGCGGGCCGTCTTCCGCGGCGTCCCGCAGGGACTAGGTTGTTCACTCCGATTCCGTTTTATGTTGCCCATTCTCAAACGGACGAACGGTTGTAACTTATGCCCAATACCGTGACGTCAATGTTGCCGCATCGTTCGACCTCCTGGTTGTCAACCTCCGCCACCAAAGGTCGGAAATGGTTCCAGCGCAGCGGTATCAGCGGACAGCTCTTAGCCCTGATCATCGTAATGGGCATCTTCACCATTGGAACCAGGGGAAAGTACCTGTCTCTGGTTAACCTTCAGGTTATTCTCAGCCTCGCTGCTATCCCCGCGATTATCGCTATTGGCCTCCATCAGGTGGTTGTGCTTGGAGCTATCGATCTCTCCGTCGAAGGGGTAGTCGCGTTTTGCGTGGTGATCGTTGGCTTCCTGGCGCACAACAAATTTAACGCCAACGACGTGGGACTTTGGATAATTCCGATAACCGCGGGTGTAGGAGGGGGCGCTGGAGTGATTAATGGGCTCCTGAATACTAAGCTGAAGATCCCCTCGTTCATCAGTACACTCGGGATGAGCTGGGTCCTATGGGGGTTAGCCGTTTTCGTGAGCAAAGGTCAGACCATTCCACTCCTCAACAATCCGCTGCGAGCGGTAGTAAACGGTTACGTCTTGGGGATTCCTAACTTGGCAATCATTGCCTTTCTTATCTTTGCGATCATCCAGCTCGTTCAGGACCGAACCCGGTTTGGGCGTTATCTCTATGCAATCGGCGGTGACGAGGTGCTCTCTGCCCAGGCAGGAGTGAAAGTGCACCAGACCAAAATCTTTGTATTCGGCATCGCGGGAGTTTTGTACGGTCTCGCTGCCTTGTTCTTGGCAGTTAAATTGGATAGCGCACAGGCGATAACGGGAAATAACCTCCTTTTCCCTGCCGTTACCGCTGTGGCGGTCGGAGGTGTTGCTCTGACGGGTGGAATCGGCGGCGCCAAAAATGCCGCGCTAGGCGCTCTCATCGTGACAGCACTGAACGATGGATTGATCCTTCTCGATGTGAATCCCTATGCCCAGCAAGCCGTAAACGGAGCTGTCCTGGTAGTGGCGGTAGCGCTTACCATCGATCGTAAAAAGCTTGGGTTTATCAAATGAGTGCTGCCGTTCTTGAGCTGCAGCGAATAACCAAGCGTTATCCCGGTGTGGTCGCGTTGGATGGCGTTGATTTCACGGTATACGAAAACGAGATCCTCGGACTGGTCGGCGAGAACGGAGCCGGTAAATCTACGCTGATGAAGATTCTGATCGGACTTATCCAGCCAGACCAGGGTACCTACCGCTTACGAGGCGCTCCCGTCGTCATCAAAAACCCGGCTCACGCTGCCAATCTTGGCGTTGGAATGGTTTTCCAGGAGGGCTGTCTGGTTCCAAACCTTTCCATCATGGAGAATTTGTTTCTCTGTCATGAGATCGGGTTTCGTCACTTCGGTTTTCTTTCGAAACGCAAGATGCGTGATGCCGCTCATGCTGCTCTCGGCACCGTTAAGGTAGCCGCTGACCTGGACACTCCGGTATCGGAGACCACACCCGCGGTCCGGCAAATGATCGAGATCGCGCGCCTCCTCTGGCTTTCAAAGCTTTATCAGCAGCGCAATCCTGTTCTTATCCTCGACGAACCAACCACTGTGCTCACGGACGACGAAAGAAACACGCTCTTCTCGATCGCAACCGAACTCAAGAGCCAAGCCTCAATCATTCTCATCTCCCACCGATTACAGGAGATAGTCGAAACTTCGGACCGTATTCTCATCATGAAGGATGGAAAACGGGTCGCCAATATCCAGGCCAGACACGCCGGCATTCCTGAAATTGAGCAGATGATGGTCGGGCATGCGTTTGCCGCCGACCGGTTCAGGGAGGACGAACAAATACCACCAGGCGACCAAGTAACGCTCACCTTGGAAAACGTAAGTAAAAGAGGCGTATTTGAGCCGCTGAATTTCGAAGTCAGGCAGGGCGAGATCATCAGTTTGGTGGGGTTGGTCGGATCAGGCAAAGAAGCGCTCTGCCGATGTATCGCCGGCTTGGAAAAGCCGGATACCGGTTCAATCAAGCTCGCAGGGAAGAGATTGACTCCCGGCTCACCCAGTGAGGCCGTGCGCGCCGGCATCGGCCACATTCCCATTGATCGTCGGAGTGACGGCCTTGCCCTCGGTATGACCATCGCCGAGAATGTGAACTTGTTGGTGCTCGACCACCTGAAGGTGGGTGGTTTTATCAGTCCGCAAAGAGAGAAAAAAAATGCGCTTCGCTGGATTCAGGATTGCCGGATCAAAGCGCCCTCGCCGTCCACGATGTGCGTCAATCTCAGCGGCGGCAACCAGCAAAAGACCGTGATCGCCAAATGGCTGTCGTCCAAAATCCACCTGCTCGTGCTTGATCATCCCACTCGCGGTGTGGATGTAGGGGCCAAGGACGAAATCTACCGGCTCATCCGGCAGCTGGCGCGAACCGGCGTGGGAATGATCATCATGTGCGACACGTTGGAGGAAGACATCGGCCTTTGTGGCCGCATGTTGATCATGAAAGACGGCCAGCTGGTTAACGAGGTAAATTGCCCGCCGTACCGGAAACCAAGTCCCAGCGACATTATCAGCTCGATCGTATGACAGCGCCAGACTCAGGCAGCGCTACCATTACTCAAGAGAAGGCGACCGTAGGACATAAACGCCTCCAGATTCCCGCCATCTATTTTGCGCTGACGCTGCTCGTAGTCCTGGTTATTCTGTTCACGCTCGGCAACCAGAATTTTCTTTCGGCCTACAATCTCAATACCATTGGAAATTACGCCGCAATTCTGTCGGTTGTCGCTCTTGGCCAGATGAACACGATCCTGATCGGCGGGATCGACCTCTCCGTCGGAGGACTTATGTCCTTCACCTCGGTTTTGTTTGTAGTATTGCTGCAGTTAATCGGCGTCTGGGCGTTCCCAATTTGTATCCTGGTAGCGTTAGCGGTCGGGTATGTTAACGGCGCCATTCTCACCCGAATCAAGATTCCCTCGTTCATTGCGACCTTGGGAACGGGCGGTATTCTCACCAGCCTGGCGTTATTAGTTTCGCCTTTGCCGGTAGTTGCTCCGGGTTCTAAATACGGGTTGCTCGATTTAGTGAACGGCAACCTACTGGGGATTCCCAACCTGCTGCTTCTCGCTTTGGCCGCATTCGTGCTCTTTTATGTTACTCTTCGATTCACCAAAATCGGCCGGAATATCTATTACGTCGGCAGCAATATAAAGATGTCCTGGATGTCTGGGATTGACATAGTCGGTACTCGCAATTTTGCATTTGTACTCTCGGGCTTCGGGGCCGGTCTCGCTGCCATCATGCTCTCTTGCAACCAATTCGGCGGCGATCCGACCCTGGGAAACGTTTATATCCTGCAATCGATCGCTGCGGTGGTTGTAGGTGGAACCGCTCTGACCGGCGGCACCGGCGGAGCCGTAAACACGATTATCGGGGCGCTCATCCTCGCTGTGATGGAGAACGGTATGAACGTGGTCGGCGTTGATGCCTATTTTCAACAAAGCATCCTGGGTCTGGTTATTATCATCAGCGTAGCGCTGACCTTTGATCGAACCAAGACCGCCATGATCAAGTAATGGCGCGTGGGCGTATCGGCGATTCCAGCAGTGAAGCCGTGTTTCATTGAAGTCTAGAGGGTGAGGCTTTGCGAGCCCTAGAATTCCAATAAGACAATGCGCTGAGCGCAGAAAGCGCGAGAGAACATTGCGCCGGTTCGCCTTCGATCATCGCGACAATAGAACTACGCAGAGGCTATGCCGCGCCTTCAGCGCTGGGTCTCTATCTTTTACGTTTTCCTAGGGCTGCGCTGTCCCTACCAGCATGCGTGGTCCGCTTAGCCGTCTAGGCTAAATGAAACGCCGATTGCTGCTGAAATCGCCCCCCATACGCCACCCGCCATTGCGCCGACATGCCCACACGCCTATACGCCGGCACGCCTCTCAGCTTTCCGCCTTCGATCCCGGCGCCGGCTTCAATCGCGATCGGGCAGCTTCTTCCGGAATCCAGTGTTGAATCCCCAGGTATCGCTTCGGTCTCGGTGTCTTCGTCCCGACATCCAGCTGCCAAATTTCGGACCACAAGGCGTGTTCATCTCGCGTGATCCGCTGGCTGAGCCGCAGATGAGCGGCCCAGGTATCAACCATGGCGTAGAGACGAAAACGATTAGGATTTTCCATGTCCTGGTCCAAGCGTGCGGTGAATGCGCCATTGCGCAGGAAGGCCAGCCTGAGTTCCTTGGCCAGCTTGAAGAACAGGACATGGTTTTCCGGGGCAACTTCAATCTCGACCACGTTCGTGATCGGCCCGTCGTTAGCTTCCGGCAGGTAAGGATCTTCGCGAAATGGCGGCAGCGGATCAGGGTCCAGGTTCAGCGCTTCTGAGAAATCGATCGACCACTTCTTAGCCATCAGTGTGCTCAGAATTCCAAGAGCGCTGGCAGACAGCAGGGCCCATTCGACACCGAGAAAGGTTGCGAGTGTTCCCCATACTAGTCCAGCCAGGGCAATGCCTCCCTGCGATACCATCATGTGGGTTGCGTTTAACCGGCCCCGGATCCAATCCGGTATCACTCGCTGACCCGCCACCCAGAGTTCCGAAGCAGAAATCGTCCACGCCGCCCCGGCCACGGCGGCGACAACCAGGAAAATTTGCGAGTTCCGGGTGAATGTCATCAGGGCGTAGCTGAAAGCCAGCAGCAAACCCGCGAGCACTGTCATCTGGTTGGGTTTGAGCCGCTTTCTGGCCGGCTCAAGGATTAAAACCGCGCCCGCCAGCGAGCCGATTCCCATGCAGGTAAATACGAGCCCTAATTGAACCGGACTGAGGTGAAGAACCTTTAGACCCACTACTGGCAGCAATGCCGGCGTTGCTCCAATCAGGATGCCGAAGACCAGATTTCGCAACAAAACGACTCTAACACCCGGGGCGTAACGCATGTATCGCACGGCACCAACCAGCGAATCGAAAAATCCTTCTAATGGCGCGTCCAGGGGAAGGCTTTTGCGTTTCCAGGTGAGTACAGCCAGCAGCACGAGAATGAATGCGCATGCATTGATGGCGAAGACCGCAGTCACGCCAAACAAGGGAACCAGGAAACCGCCCAACGCCGGACCGATAATCCCGGACAGATTCATCTGGATGCCGCCCAGGGCGATAGCAGAGGGAAGTTCCTCTTTCCCGACGATCTCGGGAATCGAAGCAGAAGCAACCGGGGCTTGAAAAGCAAAACCGACTCCCAGCAAAAAAACCCCGCCCAAAATGGCCTCGGGAGTTAGTCTGTTCAAGAAAGCGCAGATTGCCAGTAGACCGGCGCTGCCGGCCAGCCAGCCATTGAAAATCCGCATCAGACGCCGCCGATCGACCAGGTCGGCAAGAGCTCCCGCCGGCAGGGTAAAAAGGAAAAACGGAAGCGTTCCTGCCGAAGACATAAGGGAAAGCAAAAGAGCAGGGGCTCCAAGCGAATTCATCGCCCAGGTTGCGGCCATCTCATGGGCTGAGACGCAACATCCCGACACCACCAAAGCCGACCATAGGCGGAAATAAACCGGGTTGGAGAGAGCAGACCAGATTCGGGTCTCGGCGTTCACGCTATGTCTCTTTGAGCCACAAAGGCGTGGCGGTTGTACAGCCTGAATCGCACAGCCCTGCATTAGCGGTACAAACCAACGCTGGAGGAATCGCGTCCTCGCGATCCCTCCATTTGTTATGACGAGGAGATCCCCTAAAAGCGTCGCCCGTTGGCAGGACTTGGCGACAGTTCGTCGGGCAACTCCTTAGTACATCCAGCATCGCGTCGACGAAAGCGTGTGGTCACTCATGCACTCGTCTGCTGTTTCAGACCGTTCACCAGGGAGATTGATATACGTGTCAACAAACCCTTGCGCTTTCCCGCCAACCCGACAAACCTTATGCTCCAGGGTCGCGGACCGGATACTTCGGTTAGTGGCCCCGGTTTACCAATAGGATCAATAAGTACAATGAAAAGGACTGCAAAAACGAAAGCACTCGTTGTCTCGGCCATCGCAGCGATTCTCGGACAGACCGCTGTTTGTTTGGCTGGCCCAACCGAAACAAGCTCGAAAGAAGTCGCTGCCCCACCCCCGCCCCCGCCGACTTCTTTCTTCAGGGCCAATGAGTTCGACATAGGGGCCTTTGCAACTTACGCAAAAGGGACGGCAAACGACCTCGACCTCGGGATCGGCGAGCACGGATGGGGAGGCGGCATCGATGCGGCCTACTTCCCATGGCTCTACGCCGGATTCAGATTCCAAGGGGCAGCTATTAGCATTAGCCGCGCGGATCAAACCGCAGGCATTGTCACTGGTGATGCTGTTTTGCGATATCCGCTGGATCTGGTAGCACCCAATCTACACTTGGCTCCTTATGCGTTTGGCGGGGTGGGCGGCCTGCTCGGCGGTTTAGACGGCTTCAACCACCACGGCAACCTCCGAACGGACAGCCGCGTTCTCGGCAATGTTGGCGGCGGGCTTGAGTACCGCGTCACGCCGCATATCGGCCTCTTCGGCGAAGCAGGATACAACTTCGTCGATGGTCCCGATAACAACATCCTGCAAGTGAATTGGGGAGCCCGATTCGCCTTCTAGTCTGATAATTCCAGACACTCCAATCGCTGTCCAACCAGCCTCTTGGTTGGACGGCGATTCCAGCCTGAGTATCTCACCCACTCGCTCGTAGCTGCTAAACAGGGTTTGGCAAGCGTGTGAGATATTCGGCTAAACCCGCTCGAAATGGCTAACAATTTCGCCGGGGTTTGCTTTCGTCAGGTTACACGCCAAATTTCGCTGGACGCGTTTTCGAACAAGCGGAGATAGCTCGCTCAGCATCTGTTGATTGATCTCTTTGGGGGCAGCAAACCAGCAACCATGGGTGGCGTGCTCCTTGACTAACTGTTCGATTCGATCAGCTAGTCTTCGGATAAGCCGGCGTTTAAATTCCAGCTTGGAATTGTGATCATCGGACATCGGACCACACCCATTTCGTTGGGCCGGTGCCCCATGGCGTCCGCCAAGATCCGTCACTCGGTCGGAGAACCGGCTATGGGCCTCTTCTAAAACCAGTTCATGCAGCGCTTCCAGTCGAGGTGTGCCCTGAGGGGTAATGTCAATTCGGTACGCTTTTAGCAGTCCGAGATCAGCAACGATGACGAGTTTGTTTTTCATTGATCACGCCCCAAACTGCCATGGCAGTGTTTGAATTTTTTTCCGCTCCCGCACGGGCAAGGCTCATTCTGGCCAACTTCGACTTCCGCCTCCTCCAAAGCCGCTGCCAGGTCGAGCAAACGCACGGGCAAGGTTCTCATACGCAACGAGATTACGGTGATCGCGGCGGGCATTGCCGCCTCCCCCCTAAAAAGAAGATCAAACCAGGAATTTGCAACCGCCTGTTTTGAGAAAAAACATACCGGACAGTTCGAAGCTCGAAATCTGAGGATCCGGGCTACGAGCCAGGGCTCATTCTTCCATCCCCTCAGTCTTTCCACCTTTCATTCGAAATGCGAATCTAGATTCGAAATTCCCTACCAAATATCCCGACTAGCCGGCTCGCCCGATCTGGGGAGGTGTCCGATGAGAGCCAACGTCTTCGTGAGCTACTCCTTGGCGCCTGCCATTGTCCATGTCGTCCTCTAAACCAAACCTGAAGAAATTCCTTATCCTCCAGAGGAGATCATGCGTTTCGATCACCGCCTCTGGGGTGGCAGATCGCTCGAACTTGGTCAAGAATTCCTGCATCTGGGTCACATAAAGGCTAAGACTCTCGGCAAGTTCGGGCCGGCCTTCGAGTATCGGTTTCAGGTGTTCGGCTTTGAATTCGAGTAGCAATCCGCTCGTCGCAGCGCGGAAGTTGCCTGGGGAAGGATGCCCGGTCAGAACGGAAAGTTCGCCGTAGGTGTCCCCGGGACCCAATTTCTCTACATTCAAGACCCGCCCATCCGGCACCTGATGAGTCACTTGGATGACTCCCAGAAAAATGAAGTGAAACGTGTCATTCTTATCTCCCTGGTTCAGCAGTTGGTCGCCAGGCTCGAAGTGGTGCCGTACCATTTTCGCATTCAGGCCTGCCTTTTCAGCCTGACTGAGTGGATCGAAGAACTTAAGATGATCGAGCGCGTCAGTGGTTTGGAAAAACCAAATCGGAGACTCTATGAACTTCTCGAGGCCGGCTAAGGAATCCAGCCGGGACCCCTGTCCTGAGGCCGGACGAGCCCGTTTATAAATTTGAGCGATCAGCTGCGACCGTGCATCCCCGGCAGCCGCAAACGATCCAACGCTGAAAGAAAGCTGGTAGGTCACGCGGTCACCCTTGATTTCCGTGGCCGCCACCGAGCAGGGCGGGCGCTCCAGAATAGCCGGACAGATCATGGCGACCTGTGTGAGTAGCTTCACCGAAAAGTCGAATTCGTTCCGACTATCGATCGTTACATTCAAGCTTCCACTGTATCGCCTACTGCCGACGCTATGGTTTTGAATCCGCATCTTGGCAATCGCACTGTTCGGCACAATCACAATGTCGTTTGAGCCGTTCCGGAGATGGGTTGACCGCCAATTGATCTGCACGACCTCGCCTTCAATTGCACCGTCCAGGAGAACCTCGTCTCCCAGTTGATAGGGTTTCTCGATCGACAACGAAATGCCCGAGAATAGGTCGCTCAACGTACTCTGGAGCGCCAGGCCGAGCACGATTGCGATGATACCGGAAGTCGCCAGCAAACCTTGAAGAGGCCAGCCGAACACAAAACCGATCATCGCCAATGCCGAACAGACATAGATCGAGGCGGCGATAACGTCGAAGAGCAGCTTGTTCCCAGCAGCCGTCTTTCGCAGCTTCGTCAATAACCCCAATAAGGCGATCACTTCCCGGGCGGCCAAAGCCCACCAACAGCAGGCCAGAATTTGCAGCCAAAATTCGCGGGCCAAATCATGCGGCCGGACGACCGGCGCTAAGGGAGAGCCGATCAGAGCCACGATCAGAATCGTCTCGATGGCAAAAAACAGCGACATCGAGACAAAGCGGGATACTCGCTTCTCCTGCGGTATAAATCTCAGAACCAGCGAGTCCAGTATGACTGCCGCTACGAAAATGAGGGTGAGATCCACCACCGCAAGATTAGGACAGATAGGGGAACGTTGTCCAATCGATGCTTAAACCTCGAACTTTTGTCCCGAAACTAGTGTCGCCGATGGTACCAGGGCCCGATTAGCAGCCACGGTTCAATTCCCGAAAAACTTCTTATCAAAATTGTCCCGGGCTCTTACGATCTGGTCCATATTCGCCTCCGCCCATCGGCACAATTCCTCCACTTTATTTGAGAGCGACGCACCCAAGGCCGTCAACGAGTACTCTACTTTTGGCGGCACGCTGGCGTACAGTTTTCTGCTTACCAATCCGTCTCGTTCCAGATCGCGCAGGGTCACCGTCAGCATCTTCTGACTGATTCCATCGATAGCCCGAAGTAGCGCCGCAAATCGCATCGTTCCATTAGCCAGTTGTCCAATAATCAGGACAGCCCACTTATCCGCCAGATGATCGATCACCAATCGAGCGGGACAGGAACTATCGTACACGCTGGGGTCGCGACTAACTTTCCCAGTCTTTTTTTTGAGGGTCGTCCCCGTCCCGGGGGGAAGCACTTTCACACTCATAGTGAGCTAGTATACATTAGTAACTACCGAAAGCAATTCTCACCCGGCTACGCCTGGACTCCTCTGCCCGCTTTCCACCCATCGCTTTTTGGCCGCGTTTATCCGCAAGACTCCAACGGTCTCAGCAAGATCCCGCGAGATGGCCGATTGCTTTTCCTTAAATTGAGCCCATGAGCAACCAGGGTGAACCATTGGAGCCGGGATACGTTTCCTGCCCAGGGCGACGACAACCGCTTCGACCTTGGATCAGGGATGCCCGGGGCCTAGTTTAAGTTACCTGGAGGTTACTTACTCTCTAAAAGGTGCCTTCTTGCCAAAAGCGTCTTACTATCCTAAAGGTACCAGAGATGCCACCTTCAGCCTTGAGATTTTGGAAGATTGAGATTTTGAAGATGAAAAGGATTTCCGTCTGCAGTGAGCATACACTATCGCCAGGCAGCACTTTACGCAACCGCGACTTGGCCTCTGATATCGATACGGATACCAGCCCTCGTTCACGATGTTCCTGGCCTTCTCGCTGGTTCTGGCTCGTTTTAGCCACTTCGGCTTTGAGCTTGGCCGGCTGCCATCAGCCGCCACCCGCCACCACCGCTTTTCCGCCGGCTAATGTGACCGTTAGCAAACCAGTCCAAAAAGAGGTGGTAAATTGGAACGAGTTTACCGGCAGAACCGCTGCCATAAATCTGGTGAACGTTACCGCTAGAGTCAGTGGCTACATCGTCGGTATTCCTTTCAAAGAAGGCGATATCGTTCACAAAGGAGATCTCCTTTACCAGATCGACCCTCGCCCTTACCAGGACGCGTACGATCAGGCGCTCGGCCAACTTAAACAGGCCCAGGCTAATCAACAACTTCAGGATGTAACCTTCGAGCGGCAAGAACGGTTGCGACAGACCAACGTAATCGCCAAGGAAGATTATGACACCGCCTTATCGAATAAAAACCAAGCCGCCGCTCAGGTTGTTGCTACCCAGGCAGCGGTCAATGCCGCTGGGCTGAATCTTGAATTTACGCGGGTCACTTCCCCGATCGATGGACGCGTCGGGCGCCAGTTGGTCAATATCGGCAATCTGGTACAGGCCGATTCCACCCAACTCACCACCGTTGTCAGCGTCGACCCGATCTATGCTTACTTCAGCATGGACGAGCTTTCCGCTCTCACTTATCAGCGGCTCGTCCGGGACGGAAAGTTGCCGAGCACCCGAGATGGGAAAGCACCGGTCTACCTTCAGTTACAGGATGAAACCGGGTTCCCGCATGAAGGAACGATTGATTTCTCGGATAATACTTTCGATACCTCCACCGGCACGCTGCTGATCCGCGCCACGTTTCCTAATCCGGATGGATTTCTGACACCAGGCAATTTTGTTCGAGTACGTGTAGCATCGAGTCCCAAATACCAGGCGCTGTTGGTGGCGGATCGGGCAATCGGTTCGGATCAGGATCAGAGCTTTGTCTATGTCATTGATCCGAAAAATATTGCCCAGGTACGGCACATCACGATCGGACAACTGGCCGACGGACTCAGAGTGGTAAAATCGGGGCTGCAGCCTGGCGATGTTGTGATTATCAACGGAATTCTTAAGGTCCGCCCGAATAGCCCGGTAAAACCGCAGCCGGGGACTATGGAGCAATTCAGCTCAAATGATATCTCGTTGAATTTGAAGGGGTCCCAGGCAAACGCGTCTGCCAGTCACTCGAACGCCAACAACACGACCCACTGATTGAGGGAGAAACCAAGGATGAAGTTGTCTCATTTCTTTATTGAGCGGCCGATCTTCGCAATTGTTATCTCAGTTGTCACCCTTCTGTTGGGAGCGATCGCTTTCACGATTCTCCCGGTTGCGCAATACCCAGAGATCGCGCCTCCGACCGTTGTGGTACAGGCCCAGTATCCCGGAGCAGATCCAAAGACTCTGGCCGAAACCGTAGCCGAGCCGATCGAGCAGCAGGTCAATGGTGTTGAGAACATGTTATACATGTCCTCGGTTTCAGCCATGGACGGCACCATGCAACTGACGGTGACGTTTAAACTCGGAACCGATCCAAATATCGCCCAAGTGCTCGTCCAAAACCGCGTGGCGATCGCGGAGCCGCAGTTGCCGTTAGAAGTCCGGAATATCGGCATCACCACCGAAAAGCAATCGCCGGATATTTTGATGGCGATAGGTTTGACGTCCAAAAACAACACCTACACGCCGCTATACCTGAGCAACTACGCGTACACCCAGATAGAGGACACGCTGAAACGAATTGAGGGGGTTGGGAATGTCCAGGTTTTTGGGGCGCAGCCGTACAGTATGCGGGTCTGGCTGAATCCAGACCTGATGTTCGCCCGCGGGCTGACAGCGGACGATGTGGTAAACGCGATTCAAGCTCAGAACGTTCAGGTGGCGCCGGGAAGCGTAGGTGCCGAACCGGCCCGTCCCAAGACGGAATTCCAACTGATCCTTAACACCAAAGGCCGTCTGATCACTCCTGAGCAGTTCTCTAAAATCCTTTTAAAGCGAGGCAGCAACGGACAACTCGTTTATCTCGGCGATGTAGCTCGGCTCGAGCTAGGCGGTCAAAGCTACACTAGCACGACTTATCAGGACGGAACGATCCCCGCGATCGGCATTGGCATCTTTCAATTGCCCGGCTCCAATGAGCTGAAGACCGCTGCTCTCGTCAAAAAAGCGATGGCGGAAATGGCCAAGTCTTTTCCGGCCGGAATGGAATATTCTATTCCGTACGACCCGACGCTTTTCACTCAACAATCCATCGACGCAGTCTACGATACTTTACGATCCGCCATCATCCTGGTCGTGATTGTGGTCATGGTCTTCCTGCAATCCTGGAGAATTGCCGTCATTCCCTTAATCGCGGTGCCCGTCTCGCTGATCGGAACCCTGGCGGTCATGGCGCCCATGGGGTTCTCGCTCAATTCTCTTTCCTTATTCGGGTTAGTTCTCGCTATCGGGATCGTGGTAGATGACGCCATCGTGGTGGTCGAGAACGTGGAACGCTGGATCGAACACGGATTTTCGCCCAAGGAAGCAGCTGGTAAGGCCATGGATGAAGTTGGGGGCGCTATCATATCTATTGCGGTGGTTCTGACCTCCGTATTCGTGCCCACCGCCATGGTCAGCGGTATTAGCGGTCAATTCTATCGCCAGTTTGCCTTGACGATTGCCATTGCTACTTTGATCTCGGCGTTCAACTCCCTGACTCTTAGCCCAGCCTTAGCCGCCCTTCTGATTAAACCGGGTCATGCCAAGAAAGATCTCCTCACCCGTTTAATCGATGCTTTGCTGGGCTGGTTCTTCCGGTTGTTCAACCGCACATTCGACCGGAGCATCAATCTTTATGGAGCTACTGTCCGGCGCCTGCTTCGGGTCAGTGCTCTGTTGTTAGTGCTGTACACCGGTCTCATCGTCCTGACCGGCACTTTATTCAAAACCGTGCCCGCGGGTTTTATTCCCACAATGGACCAGGGGTACGTGATCGTTTTCGCTCAGTTACCCGATGGTGCGTCCCTGCAGCGAAACGATGAGATTCGCCGCCAGATCGGGGAGATCGGTAAACATATCCCAGGTGTAGAGCTTACCTTTGCCATCGAAGGTCTGTCGATCCTCGACAATACGATAAAATCGAACGCATTGACCGTCTTTTTCCCGCTGAAACCGTTCAGCGAACGGATCAATCATCCGGACCAGGCGGCCAGTGTAGTCGCCGGCAAACTGCAGGCGGCGGTCTCATCCATTCAAGACGCCTTCGTGATCGCCATTCAGCCGCCGTCAGTTCGCGGTATGGGTAACGCCGGCGGATTCCAACTCGAGATCGAGGACCGTCGTAACGCCGGGCTCGGCGCGTTGCAACAGGCCACTGACGCCGTGGTATCAGCCGCTAACACTGAACCTGGCTTAGCCGGTGTCTTCACCACTTATCGGTCCAATGTGCCACAGCTCTTCCTCGATATTGATAGAGAGAAAGCGCAAACCTTGAATGTCCCGATGAGCTCCGTGTTTGACACCCTGCAGACCTATCTGGGCAGCAATTACGTCAACGACTTTAACTTCCTCGGACGAACCTACCAGGTAAACGTTCAAGCTGATTCCGCGTTCCGCGCCGATCCGAATGAGATTCAGCGCATGTATACCCGCAACAGCTCGGGCGGAATGGTGCCGTTAGGTAGTATAATGCGCGTCGAACGAATTAATGGTCCCGATGCAGTTGGCCATTACAACGTCTACCCGGCCGCCCTTATCCAGGGTGCGACCTTGCCAGGCGTAAGCTCCGGGCAGGCAATCGAGAAAATGGAACGCATCTGCCGGGAAAACCTGCCTCCCCAATTTGCGTACGAGTGGACACAGCTGACTTATCAAGAGGTCACCGAAGGCAACACCGCCGTTCTCATATTCCCGCTCTGCGTCTTGTTTGTGTTTCTGGCGCTGGCAGCCCAATACGAGAGTTGGTCCCTGCCGTTGGCTGTCATTCTGATTGTGCCAATGTGTTTGTTGTCAGCGATGGCCGGTGTGTATTTCCGCGGCCAGGATAACAATATTTTTACCCAAATCGGATTTGTCGTTCTGGTCGGGCTCGCGTGTAAGAACGCCATTCTGATTGTGGAGTTCGCCCGCCAGCAAATGCAAGCGGGCCAAGGCCGGATCGAGGCCGCGGCTGAAGCGGCCCGCCTACGCCTGCGCCCAATTCTCATGACCTCGTTTGCCTTCATCCTGGGTGTGCTTCCGTTGGTGATCGCCAAAGGAGCCGGCGCCGAGATGGACCAGGCGCTGGGCACAGCGGTTTTTGCAGGAATGATCGGAGTCACTTTCTTCGGAGTCTTCTTCACACCAGTCTTTTTCTCCATCGTGATGAAAATCTTCGGCGGAAATCGCCGGGCCAGCACGCGGCACCGGAGCAATAAAATTCTTGCCCCGGAAGAGAGTGAGGAACAATTGGTCGGGAAATCTGAGTAAATCCAGCGCGTCTCTCGGTCCCGGATGGAGCCAAGCCCCACAGTCTGTAGGGCGAGGCTCCGTCTAACCGAGAAACCTGCTCAGGGGCTACCGCGGCTCGATATCCCACGCCTGTTGGCGCCGAAAAGCCGCCGAGCCGTCTTCGTCGCGTGCCCTTGCCTCGACAAAATCCCAACCCTAGCATGTTGCTCAACGATTGGTCTCTATCAAGGAAATGGTATATCTCGGGTAAACGGCTCGGCAGCCTTCGACCATCGCTTGCCAGCCGATAAAGAAGACTAACACCGTCGTTTACCCTCTTCGGACTTTTGGGAGCCTCG
>JAFAVN010000061.1 GCA_019242435.1 Verrucomicrobiota bacterium
TGGGGCGGGAAGGGCCAATTATTCAGATAGGCGCATCGCTGGGATCAACGATCGGACAGGTAATACCATTAGCGGCCTGGCAACGGATTACGTTGGTTGCGGCCGGCGCCGGAGCTGGGATTGCAGCTACGTTCAATACGCCAATCGGGGGAGTAATGTTTGCAGTTGAATTGATGATGCCGGAGGTCAGCGTCCGCACGTTCTTGCCGGTGGCGTTAGCGACCGGCACGGCTACTTTCATCGGACGCCTCTACTTTGGCCTGGAGCCGGCTTTCCGAATGCCCGGCCTAGCCTCGATGTCGCATCGTCCAGTGTCTTTCGGAGCCCTTCTGCTCTTCGCTCTGTTAGGCGTATTGACCGGGCTGGCCGCCACCGCTTTCATCAAAGGGCTTCATTGGACTGAGACCGTATTCGATCGTATCCGGAACCCATATCTTCGGCATGCTATCGGGATGTTAGCGGTCGGTATCATGATCTATGCGCTCTTTCAAGCGTTTGGTCATTACTATGTAGAAGGTGTGGGCTATGCGACGATCCAAGACGTTATCCTTGGCGGTATCGCTACCGCGCCCCTGCTCGGCCTGCTTTTTGCCTGCAAGCTGACGGCAACATCCTTGAGCCTTGGTTCCGGCTCGTCCGGCGGCATTTTCTCGCCTTCACTCTTCATGGGAGCAACGTTAGGAGGAGCCTTCGGCGCTATTGCCTCGGCAGTCCTTCCTTCTCTGAATCTGACGGTTCCCGCTTTCGCCATGGTTGGCATGGCGGCCGTGGTGGGAGGTGGAACGGGCGCCGCAATGACGGCAGTCACGATGATCTTCGAAATGACGCGCGATTACGACATCGTTATGCCCATGATCGTTGCGGTCGCCATCAGCATTGGAATTCGACGCATTCTTTCCCAAGAGAACATCTACACGATCAAACTGGTGAGCCGGCGCCACTTCATTCCCAAGGCGCTGCACGCAAATATGTTTCTTGTCCATCAGGCCCGCGACGTAATGGACCGAGATATTCTTCTGTTGCCGAAGCAGATGAGCTTCGACGCGTTCCTGCGACAACCCGGGCACGGAGGCAAGATTCGACACGTGGTGGTCTCGAATGACAACCGGATCGTGGGCGTCCTGCGGGTCAATACCGGCATCCGCCAAGGGCTCGAGAATGCGTACACGGGAGTAACGCTCGGTGATGTCGCAAGTCGCGATTTTACGATCGCTCACGAAGAAGACATTATGTTTGGGGTTATTGGACGCATGTGGCAGCGCGGCGCAATGATGGTTGTGGTCGTGCGCGGAAATGGCAAGCCGGTGGCCGGCGATGTGCTCGGGCTTATTACCAAAGAACATGTCGCTGATTCAGTCGCTCTTAGTGTCCGGCCGTATACGTCGGTTGACCGCAAGGCATAAACTCCTCTATCCTTGGCGGCAATCGTAGTGGACACGACGATGCTAGAGCGCGGATTCGTTACCATTGGTGAAGTCCTTTACGAGTGATCTCTCTGTCCCCATCCATGAAAGTTCTTGCTAAGTTACCTGGCGACCTTCGGCGACTCCCGAGGCATAGCCTTCGGAACCCGGTTAACTCTTTTTTTTCGAAGATAAGATCCTCAAAGGAACCGAGCCACGACGTAGACCTTGCGGAGTCGGGTCTTCGCTTGACCGCCGTTTGCACGCGTGCAACGAAGGGGTGTGTCTCAGCCAGTCAGCAGCCCGGCAGCCGAAATCGCCGTCGATTGCGATTTAGTCCGTTCACTGCTCAGAGCACAGCATCCCGACATCTCGGAGCTGCCCCTCCAGGAGGCGGCGACCGGATGGGATAATTTCACGTTCCGGTTAGGCGAAGAAATGGCTGTCCGCCTGCCGCGTCGGACAGCCACTGTGCTACAACTACAGCACGAACAAAAGTGGCTGCCGGTGATTGCGGAAAATCTGCCTTTGCCCGTTCCGTCCCCTTTGCGCTTAGGAAAACCGGACAATCAATATCCATGGCCTTGGAGTATTCTACCGTGGTTGCCGGGAGAAACCGCAGACGTGACGCCAATCCGGGATGACCAGGCGAGACCGTTTGCGCGCTTTCTGCGAGCACTGCATATCCCTGCACCGGCGGACGCCCCGGCGAATCCGTCGAGAGGGGTGCCGCTTACACATCGAGCCGCTTCAATGGAAGAACGAATGCACCGGCTCGAGCAGAAAACCTCGCTCATAAATTCTATCGTGTGGAGAGCCTGGAATTCCGGTCTCCAGACGGTCCAGGGTGAACCTGCAACCTGGATACATGGAGACCTTCATCCGCGGAATGTTTTGGTTCAGAGCGGCGCGCTAAGCGGAATTATCGATTGGGCGGATATCGCAGCCGGAGATCGGGCTACAGATTTGGCGTCCATTTGGCTGTTACTACCCACTATCGAATCCCGCGAATCAGCGATATCCGAATACGGCAACGTCCCTTCGGCCACTTGGCTTCGAGCGGTTGGCTGGGCGATTCTTTTCGGCGTGTTGCTGCTTGAGACAGGCTTAGTGGATAACCCCGCTCATGCCAAAATCGGTGCGGTAACACTCGAACGGATTGCCGAAGGACCGCATTAGGAGATGTTATCTCAGAGCAGGCTTTGAGTTCCGCCTGTCGATAATCTCAAATGGTTAAACCGATCGACTTTTCGATCTCAGCGCCAGCAGCGAAGCGCGAGCGCTCTTCAGTGGTCTGCCAGGCTGAATACCTCAGTCGCTTCATGGTGCGGCTCACCCCGAAACTTCAGCTCATTCTTTACCATCGGAGCAACCCGGGTGCCTAGGAGCTCTATCGCGTGCATTGCCTTCTTATGCGGAATCACGCCACCGTTCAGTAGGATCGTCATTCTGCTGATACCGCCAAGGACCTCGTTCTCGTACAGGATTTTTTCGGCAATCGACTCCGGATCACCCACCAACAACGCGCCGGTCGGCCGGCAAGTCGCGTCGAATTGGGCTCGCGTAATTGGCGGCCAACCTCGCTCTTTTCCGATCCTGCCGAAGATTTGGGCATAAGGCGGATAAAACTCGTCGGCCGCCTGCTTTGTAGTATCACCGATAAAGCCGACGGAGTGAATACTAACATCGAGGCCCGTGGGGCGCGAGGACGTGGGGGCCTTCGCTGCGGGGCTGTCCGTTTCCGCGCTATGCCCAGCCTGCCTTCCGGCGTCTCGATAGAGATCAATGAGCGGACGAAAGCGGCGTGGTTCACCCCCAATTATTGCCACCGTCAGCGGAAGCCCAAGCATGCCAGCGCGAGCAAAGGAGTGAGGAGTGCCGCCAACTCCAAGCCGGATGGGAAGAGGATTCTGCCCAGGCCGCGGATAAACGCCTTGCCCGGTCAGAGGAGGACGGTATTTCCCGGACCAGTGCACATGGATGTTTTCCCGGATCTTCAAAAGTAAATCGAGCTTTTCGGCAAAGAGCGAATCATAATCTTCGAGGTCAAAACCAAAGAGGGGATAGGACTCGATGAATGAGCCCCGGCCCACAATGATCTCGGCTCGTCCCTGGGAGATGAGATCCAGAGTCGCGAACTGCTGGAAAAGCCGGACGGGATCCTCCGAGCTGAGCACGGAGACCGCGCTAGCCAGACGGATTCGCTTGGTGCGAGCCGCTGCGGCCGCCAGAATAACGGCGGGAGCAGAGGCCACAAACTCGGGGCGATGGTGTTCGCCGATACCGAAGACCTGCAGACCAACCTGGTCAGCCAATTCGATCTCTTCCAGGAGGTCGCGGACACGTTGCGCTGGATCGACCGTGCCGCGGTTGGCAGGGTCGAGGCTGAGTTCAACAAAGCTATCTATACCGATCTGCATAACTTTTTTACGAGATAATACATTGACATAAAATATATTGATGTCAATATAAATCGGGTTATTCAAGAGAACCGCCTCCCAGTTCATTCAATCCGTTGCCTATGCCAGAAGACATCCGCGGTGTCCATGTTTGGCTGATCGTCATGAAGGCGTTTCACGCCATGACCACCTACGCTTCCCGCAGTTTTCAGAAAAGCGGATTAGGCGACGCCGATTTCCGGGTCCTGGAAGCTCTTTTGCATAAGGGGCCGTTACCCGTGAATACCATCGGCCCAAAAGTATTCTTAACCCCTGGATCAATCAGCACCGCCGTTGATCGGCTTTACGAGCGCGGCTTGGTAACCCGAACCGAGGACGAAAGCGATCGCAGAGTTCGGATAGTGAATCTAACACCAAGAGGCCGCCGGTTGATTCAGGAGATCTTCAGTGAACACGCAGAGCATATGGAAAAATTGGCGAAAGTCCTGACCTCGGCCGAGCGCACGCTGCTAATTAAGGTTTTGAAAAAGCTGGGGAAGCAGGCGTCCGCGTCTATAAAAAGCCGGAGTCTTGATTAAAACCCGACCATTAACCGATCAGCGCCGGAAACGTCGCAGACGATCCATCATCCGACGCCCGTCTTCCGAATCCCGCATGGCTAGCAAATCCGAAAACGAGAATACGCAGAGACCGTCGACCGTACTCCGCTCCAAGGCGTCGACGGCGGTTACAAACTCCTGTGGGCTCAGGCTTTGAGCGCGCCCACCTCCCGCGTGCATCCCATCCAGATAAAGGGGTTTCGCCTGCAAGGTGCAAACCACTGAGCGCCTGCTACGCGATTTGATATCTGAAGCAACGGCGGCCGGCCACGCGGCGTCGCGGCGCAGAATCTGGTGGTAGGCCATAACTTCGAAAATATCAACAACCTCCCGGAGACGCGCCACGTCCTGTCCGAAAACCTCAGTCACGGCATCTTCGAAATCCGTTCTCAAAAACGGCAGCGTGTTGATGGCAATGCGAAGGTCGGGCTTGATCGCCAGGACAGCCGCCCGAATTTCGTTGATTGCAGCGATAGTAACCGCGCATTTCCAGTCGCGCCATTCGGTCTTATAGTGCCCGGCGATGTATTGCGCAGCAGTTGGGGCATCCGCAGCAGGCACGTGGGCCCGGGTTGCTTTGGAGAAGCGGTGAATGGTCTCCGGGGCGTAGCAGTAATCCGGCTTGGTTTCGCGATTAGTATCAGGCAACCAGGTCTCCCAAAAACCTGGCCAGCGCATGAAGCCGAGATGGACACCATCTGGCGAAAGTCCGCGGACGGCTTCCGCAAGCATCGAGATCTTGTGCTCCAGATTCGCTGCTCGGTCGGGTGGAAGACCGATGTACCAGTCTTCCATGGTTTCTTGCCTGCCAAACTGGTCAGTCGGTAGCAGCTCTGGATGTGCGGCTGCGAAGACTGGATCGAAGCCGATGTTAAGGCAGGCAAAATAGCTGATCTCCCGAACCGCTAGGGCCCGTCGAAAAGCGATATCGTCAAGCGCAGCGTAACGGCCGGCATCCTCATTACGCACGGCGCTCTCAACCGCTGAATTCTGCATGGGGAGAAAGCGACTCTGAGCGATAACGAAGGTAACACCCATCGATTGCAGGAGGTCGGCGGCTTCCTCTGGCTGTAAACGATGCCGGAGGAACCATCCATTGTCGTAAATCTTCATGCCGACGGTCAGATTTAACATTTTTTATTCCGATGGTGGAAAGTGAGAGAAGCTATCAGGTAAGTGTCGGGGATGCGTCCGCGGAATCGATGTTACGCTATCCACCAACAGGCTCGGCGTTTCGGCTAATAGCGGCAAGAAGGCCGCCGCGATCGAGCCCCTGCTTCGACACCAGGTTGGAAACTGAGCCGCCGCTGACGATTGCGATCCGATCGGCGAGCTCCAGCAGTTCGTCAAGATCGTCTGAGATGAGCAGGATGGCAGAACCCTCCGCTGCAAGGCGCTTGATTTGATTATGCAGCTCTGCCTTGGCCCCGACATCAACGCCAGCTGTCGGTTGATCAAGAATAAGGACGCGTGGGCTTGCAGAAGCCGCCCGGGCCAATAATACCTTCTGGGCATTCCCGCCGCTGAGCGTCGCCACTTTACGTTGCGGGTCGGCCGGATGAATCTGGAACCTATTTATCGCAGCATGAACAAGGCGCTGCCGCGCCCGCGAGCGGACAACACCGAACCGAGACAATTGGCGGTCGAGTGCAGTCAGCTCAATATTGGCCCTGACGGTGCCAGTGAGAACCAGCCCGGTGGCCTTGCGATCTTCCGGCACCAGGATCAACCCGGCTCGGGCAGCCTTTCGCGGGGTGATGTGCTTGAGCAACCGACCCGCGACCCGGACGGAGCCGCGGCTCGCAACGTCGCCGATGATGCCGCGGGCCAGATGCGTTCTCCCGGAGCCGATAAGTCCGGCGAATCCAACAATCTCACCCGAAGGAATTTCGAGGTCGAGGGGCGGCCGTCCGGCGACGGAGAAGCCGGCGAGGGTCAACGCAGCGGTACGTGCCCCCGTTCCTTGTGGTCGCGCTGCTCCACTCTGCGCTTCGCTCGGAGCGGCTGTTCCGACCAGGAGTCGGGCTAACTCACCGACCGAGAGATCAGAAGCCGGTTTGGCAGTTACAACCCTACCGTCCCGAAGCACAGTGACGTGGTCCGCGATCGCGATCACCTCTTCGAGAAAATGGCTGATATAGACGATTCCCATCCCGGATTGTGCCATCCGGCGCATGACCTGGAAGAGATGATCCCGTTCTGCAGGTGCAAGGCGCGCCGTCGGCTCGTCCATGATAAGGATTCGTGGCCGTTGTGAAAGCGCGCGTACGATTTCTGTGAGCTGTTGGGCAGCGACGCCAAGATAACGAATAGGCATGTCCATGGGCAGGTCTATGCCGACAGCGGCCGCCTCTTGGGTGGAGCGTTCGCGCATTTGCCGGTGCGAAAGCAAGCCCGGCAACATTCCTCGGGGTTCCCGTCCGAGAGCAATGTTGTCCGCGACAGACAAGTCCGGCACTAGAGCGAAGTCCTGATAGATAGTGGCTATGCCGTGGCGGTGGGCTTCCCGCGGGTCACGCAGGTGTGCCTCTTCGCCATCTATTAGGATTTTACCTTGATGGTCTGGATGAACACCGCCGAGCACCTTCATCAGGGTACTTTTGCCGGCACCGTTATGGCCAACCAGCCCGTGGATCTGGCCACGCTCGAGTGTGAATGATACCCCGTGAAGGACCGGACCGGAAGCAAAGCTCTTCCCGATATCTGACATCTTCAGGAGCATGGACGTCTGCCGTTATCGGGGTGAATCCGAAGATTTTAACCACCCCATGCTGGAGGAAACTTGTCGACGTTGTCCTTGGTAACAATCGGAAGCGGCAGATAATGATTTGGCTGCTGGACCTCAGATGTCTTGCCATCGAGCCACTTGACCGCGTCCTCGACAGCGTTAACGCCCTGAGGCATCGGGTCCTGATCGACAGTGCCGTATACCGTGCCGGACATGATGGCGTTACGCACATCCGCTGGATAATCGCCGAGGATGAACTTCACATCAGTGCGTCCGCTCTGCTTAGCGAAGCTCGCACCGGTCACGCCTTCGGGGCCCTGGCAAATAATCGCGTCTAGCGAACCCTTAGGATATCGGCTGAGGAAGTCTTGCGTTACCGCGAGCGCCTTGGCGTTATCCCAGTCTGCCGACTGCGCCTGGAGGATTTGGATGTCGGGATACTTCTTGAGAGCTTCCATGAGTCCGGCTCTACGGTCGATCTGCGCAGAGGTGCCAAGCTTCCCCATGATATAGGCGACCTTTCCGCGTGAGCCGACTGCACTTGCCAGCAACTCGCCCTGTTGGCGGCCAAAGTTAACGTCGTCGACACCGACATAGGTAACCACCTTGGCGCCTGAACTAGTATCAACTCGATTGTTAACGGCCATCACAGGTATGCCAGCGGCTGTCGCCTGCCGTACCACCGGCACGATGCCCTTTGCGTCGCTTGGCGTGAGTAGGATCATATCAACGCGCTTGGCCATGAATTGCTGAACGACTGCGACTTCGGTTGCTAGCTCACCGTTCCCGCTTTGGATGTCGAGCGACACGCCAAGCTTGTCAGCAGTCTCACGGGCTCCCTTAATAAGGTTCGAATAGAAAGGAATGGAAGCATTCCAGATCATAAAGCCGATCTTGTAATGCTTTTGTCCGGCGGCGTCGCATGGACTCGTGGTGATGAGACCTGCGGTTAGGAGTGCCGCTAACGTGAGCCTGGTGATGAGTGAGTGAGCCTTTATCATTTTGTTTTTTTGCATGTTCTGAGGGGGTCAGCGTAGTTCCTGGCGTTTACGCTGATAACTATCAATTCCGACGGCGACGAGGATAACAGCTCCTGTAACCGCCGGTTGCCAATAAGGTGAAATACCCAGGAGATCAAGAACGTTAGCAACAACGCCTAGAAGCAGAGTCCCAAGCACCGCGTCGCCAACATTGCCTACGCCCCCGCTCAGAGGCACGCCGCCGACAACGACGGCTGCAATGGCAGAGAGAGGCCAGTCCGCGGCGCTCGCCGGTTGACCGATGCTTGTCTCGCCGAGCAGGACTATTCCGGCGATAGCCGCAAAGAGGCCGCCCAAACTGTAGGTTATCAGGGTAACCCGATCGACATCGACGCCGGCCAGCCGCGCCGCGGCTTTGTTTCCGCCGACGACATAAACATAATGCCCGAACGTCGTGAAACGCAGGAGGGCCCAAGTGAGTACGGCAATGGCGGCAAAGATCAGGGTAGGAATAGGGATTGGTCCGAGGCGGCCGAGTCCCAGTTCCGTGAACGATTCCGGTACGCCATAGACCGGTTGCGCGGATGTCGCTACGTACAGCAGGCCAGTGACGAGCACCTGCGTTCCAAGGGTTGTGACGAATGGGTTGATGCCGATCTTGGCGATACAAAAACCGTTGATCAGCCCCACGCCAAGCCCAAGAAACAGGGCAACTACGATTCCAACCGGCACCGAGACATGCACAATTAGCGCCGCTGCCACAACGGACGACATCGCGCCGACCGCGCCCACCGATAGATCGAATCCACCCAGGATGATCATCAGCAACATCCCGCAGGCAACAATGCCAATGATCGAATTTCGTTGCAGAATATTGGCGATATTCGCACCGGTAGCAAAGTTTGGAACGACGATCGAAATCACCAATACGATGATGACGAACATCGCGAGCAGGGCATAACGAGACAATGATGTCGATCGGCGCTTCGTGGAACGCGCGCGAGCACCTGAGGAAGTCGTTGTCCCGGTGATCATGCTTCCACTTCCTCAGACGCCTTTGCGAGCCGCAAGGAAAGCGCAACGGACAGCAAATCCTCTTGCTGAAAGATATTTGTGGAGACGGCCTGTCTCGAGCGTGAGTGCACAGGCCAAGCTCGATGATGGCGTGGCAGAGATTGACG
This sequence comes from Verrucomicrobiota bacterium, assembly GCA_019242435.1. GTDB lineage: Bacteria > Verrucomicrobiota > Verrucomicrobiia > Chthoniobacterales > JAFAMB01 > JAFAVN01. Next base: position 9,291 of record JAFAVN010000061.1, read on the forward strand.
ATTCAACGCTGATACAACTTAAAATGCGGCGAAGAGAAACTTCGAGTTTGGCTGGAAGGGGGGAGTTTGCTAATGGCACCTTGGTCAGACACTGATACAGCCACCGGACATATCTGGCGAACAACAGTAGCCGTCTGCGCCGATTGCGCAACGCCGGTTTTCCTATTCCCGGAAATCAGCTATTTCGATGCATTCCCTTCGCGATCGCTTTGCTATCTGATAATTTACAGATGAGAAGCCACGAGTGGTTATGGCTTTTGCACTCAATCATGAAAGACGGCGCCCTGATTCCGAAATGAGCTGGGCGTAACCTCGAGTAGTGAGAGTTTCCCCGAGCCGAGTGGCAATCGATGAATATTTTCCTAACCTCCACTCAAGCGGCTGAATTTTTGGGTGTCTCCCGCCGGACTTTGTATGCTTACGTGAGTCGAGGATGGATCCGTTCAGAATCATCTTCGACGGCTAGAGAACGAAGGTACAGCCGCCTCGATCTGGAACGCCTCCGAGATCGCAAGCAGGTCCGGAAGGATCCGGTAAGAAATGTCTCTCATGCTCTTTCCTGGGGAGTGCCCCTGCTGGAAACAGAGCTCACTTTGATCGATCAGGGGCGCTTTTTTTATCGAGGGCTGGACGCGGTAGAACTAGCTCGGACGAAACAATTCTTTGAAGTAGTCAATTGGTTCTGGCACCGGGATGAGACCGAGCTTGTGCCGGCGCGGGTTCTGCCCGCGAAAACGCGGTTTGTCGGTTCAGAGCCGGTCAGTGAGTTCCAAAGACGGTTAATTAAGCTGGGCGACGCGGAGCCGGGAGGTTACGATTTTTCAATACCGAATGTATTCGTTAACGGATGGCGCATTCTCGAGTTATTTCTGCAATGTGTTACGGGTTCTTCAAACGTCACTCTTCTCGCAGGGCCAGACGATCTACAGCGGGCGTGGGCAACAGACCAGGGGGCATTGCCGGAGTTGCTGAATACAGCCCTGATCTTGAGTATCGATCACGAGTTGAACGTGTCTTCCTTCACGGCACGAGTGGTCGCGTCGGCCGGGAGCAATATCTATGAAGTCGTGAACGCGGCGGTGTGCGCGATGCGAGGTTCTCGGCACGGTGGGATGGGTTCCCTTTGTTATGAATTTTTGAAAGAGCTCGAAACCTCAGAAAGCCTTCGTCCGATTCTGGTTCGCTGGGTTCGGGATCGCGGATTTGTACCTGGCTTCGGACATCATCTCTATCCGGCCGGAGATATTCGTGCACGAGTGCTTTTGGAGATGATGAAGCAGAGGAAAGTAGCGGAGCCGCAACTTCAACTGATTCGGGAAGCTGCGAAAGTATTGCGGCAAAGGGCGAATATCGATCTGGCGTTAGCGGTGCTGGCGCGTGCCTTTGGCCTGCCGCCGCACGCGCCTCTATCGATTTTTACTCTCGGTCGCATCGCCGGGTGGATTGGGCATGCAGTCGAACAGCGGACCGGCGGAGGTCTGATCCGGCCCAGAGCCAGGTATATTGGGCCGCTGCCAGCGAAACCATTTTCTGACTAGACCCCAAGTCGAAATTCACCTTGAATACCACCAGTCGAGAGTTGCCGAACTGCCGATGTATGCAGCACAAGGATGGTTCAGAAGGTTTCAGCGGCAAGTTGCATAACTTCGCCTTATTGGATGTCATCCAGATGGGATGTGTCGCCGGGCGAGATGGGAGGCTCAGGATCCGGCATCGGCGGAAAAACGGTGAGGTAGTCTTGGCGGGTGGCAAAATCATTCATGCTGCGACCCGACAACAGGTTGGCGAACCGGCTCTCCTCGAAGTGTTATGCTGGCCGGAAGGCGATTTCGAATTTGCTTCATTAGAACCAGACCAAGAACTGCCTCACACCATTTCAGGAGGTTGGGAACAGGTGCTCATGGACGCGGTCCGACAACGGGACGAAAAGGAATTCAGGGCGACTGAAGGCAAGAAGTCGCTGGTTCCATCGAGTAAAGATTTGCTTGTCCAATTACGAACCGCGATTGCGAGACAGAATCAGCGACGACGGATCATTCGGTTGATTCGCCGAGCGCTGGTTGTCTCATTCTTGGCTGTTTTATTGGGAGGCGCGATCTGGATTATCGGCAGCGGGTTGTCGCGGAGCGGTATCGTATCTCCGATCCCGGCTCGGCTTGACTATGGTGCGGGAGGCTTCGAGAAAAGAATTCAAAGACTATTCGGAATCAGTCGGCCTTGGCACAAACAGATGCCAACCAAAGTCTTGATTCCAGCGGGCCCTTTCGTTTATCAGGGTGGGCGACCGGTGGATCTGCCGGCATTTAACTTAGATTCAACTGAAGTGACCGTTTGGCAGTACCAGGAGTTTTTGGACGCTGTGGGCAATGATGCCCGGTATGATCATTTAAACCAAAGAATTGGCAAAGGACATTCGAATCCGAGTTGGCAGGCGTACGCGCGAGCAGCATTCGGATTTGAAGAACTTCGAGGCGTAAAGTTGAATCCAAATTTTCCAGCTGTTTATCTGGATTGGTTTGATGCCTATGCCTTCGCTAAATGGAAACATCGGCGGTTGCCATCGGAGCTGGAATGGGAAAAGGCTGGTCGCGGAACTGATGCCAGAAGCTATCCTTGGGGAATTAACTTTATTCCAGGGGCAGCTAATCTTTTTGGGACGATGTCACGGCTGACCAGCTGGTCCGAGGTCGGTCGTTTTCAACTTGATTGCAGTCCTTACGGGGTTCGGGATCTGGCTGGCAATGTTTCGGAGTGGACGGCTAGCGACGACGGCAACGGTTCCCCCATTGTGCGGGGCGGCAACTTTATGACTGAGGACGGCCGTTTAACGCGGAGAGTCCTCGGGCTCTCTCCTTATACGATTGACGAACGGATTGGTTTTAGAACGGCAGGTGACTAACCAGGCGAAGACATTCGATCATAATTCCATTCTGATGTTCCCCCATGTCTTTTATAAACTTTGT
>JAFAVN010000122.1 GCA_019242435.1 Verrucomicrobiota bacterium
ATGCCGGGCGCGAGCGCAATCGGGTAGTTCGTGGCCAAAGCCATGACGATTGTCATCACGGCGGAAGCAATCCCGGTCGCCGTTACCAACGCCCCTCTGTCGATACCGGTCTGCGAAAGAATCAATGGGTTAACCGCCAGGATATACGCCATTGCGGCAAAAGTAGTCAGCCCGGCGATTACTTCGCGGCCGGGGGAAGAACCGTGCCCTTTAAGGGAGAACAGACGTTCGAGCATGCGTAATAGGCAGCAAATTTTGTGACAATGTGTTATGCAGAACTGGGTTGCTCAGAAAAGAATAAAAAAGTGCCAGCCGGGGAAATATTGGACACATGTGTATTATTCTAGACACTGACCCCAAAGTTTCTGTAACGGGCAGGCCGTATGCTGAACAAGATCTTGGGATCAAGCCGCCGGTTAGATCAGTTATCAGCACTAATCAGTTCCAAGTTCGGCGGTACACGTTGATTAGTAAGCCCTCAACTCGGGCTGTCCTGCCTGGAGTACTGATTAGTGATTACTGACCTACAGATTCCCTCTTCGCGCTTGTTCGCGCTCCAGGGCTTCAAACAACGCTTTGAAATTACCGGCTCCAAAACCTTGGCTTCCGTGGCGGCGGATTACTTCGTAGAAGACCGTCGGGCGATCCTCAACCGGCTGGCTGAAAATCTGGAGCAAATAGCCTTCGTCATCCCGATCCGCCAGAATGCCCCGCCGGCCTAGCTCACGATAATCCTCCTCTATGTCGCCAATCCGCTTTGGCAGATCCTCATAATAGGTCTCCGGGATCCGGAGAAAATCGACGCCGGCCGCACGTAGAGCATCCACTGTCGCTATAATGTCCTTGGTCGCCAGCGCGATATGCTGTACACCGGGGCCACCGTAATGCATCAGATATTCCTCGATCTGGCTTCGCCGCTTGCCTTCTGCCGGCTCGTTAATTGGAAATTTAATCCGACCGGAACCGTTCTGCATGACCTTGCTCATAAGGGCAGAGTATTCGGTGCTGATATCTTTATCGCTGAAGTGCGTAAGTTGGCTAAACCCGAGCACATCCCGGTAGAAGGCAACCCAATGATTCATCTTTCCGAGCTCGACATTGCCGACAATGTGATCAATTGCCGAGATACCGGTCTCCGGCGCGAATGGAGGATTTTCGATGCTTTTGAAGCCTGGGAAGACCCCTCGATAATTTCGACGCTCTATGAAACTATGAACGGTGTCGCCATAGGTCGCTATGGTTGCTCGCACAAACCGGCCTTGACCGTCTTCAAACTCTTGCGGCTCCTGAACCCCCTTGGCTCCTCTTTTCACTGCTTCTTCGTAAGCGGCCCGAGCATCATTCACTCGCAGAGCAATGTCATGGACTCCATCACCATGCAGGGCAATATGATGAATCATTTCCGCCGGCGAATCCGGTCCCAATGGCGCCGTCAACATGAACTGCACCTGGCCCTTCCCTAACAACCAGGACGCCCGATCCCGGACACCAGTTTCAAGGCCGGCGTAAGCAATGGGAACTAACCCGAGGACCGTCCGATAATAGTGCGCCGCTTGCCGCGCATTTGACACATAAAACTCGACATAGTCGATGCCGTGGAAATCAAGAGGATCGGCGTTCATGGGCTTCTTCGGTTATCTGCTATTCGGGACCGAGCTTTCAAGCCAGCTCGGACACCAATTCCCGCGCTTCAATTGGGTTATACCATGACGTGGAATACGCTTCGATCGCTCCCTTCATGCCTTCGGGAGTAACAAACAGCGGCTCTACCGCGTCCAGGGCGACAGCATACTCGTTCGTCTGCTTTGTTAGTCCTTTACGGTCCCGTTCCCAGGCTTGCGGGTGCGGTCCGTGATCGATGCCCATCGGATGTAAGGTCAACATTCCGGGCTCGATACCTCCACGAGAAAAGAACGTCCCTTCGTGATAGAAGATCACTTCATCATAGTCGATATTGCGATGATAATAAGGTAAGCGCAGCACCTCATCATCACCTAACGGCCGTGGCGCAAATGTTCCTACAAACACCTCGGTACTAGCGAAGGTGGCACCGCCGGTCGGCGGGACATGATAGCGCATACTGGATATTGGCCGAAAGTCCCGCACGTTGAGCTTACTTGGTAGCACCGTGCCTTTGTATCCGACTACATTTTCAATCGGGTTATAATCGAAAAAGAGCTTTGTTCGGAAGCCGGCACGCTTGACCTGCACCTCAATTTCACCCCCGTTCAAGCCCGAACGCTTCTGATCGAAGTCCGGGTACTGAATAACCCCGGCATCGAACAAGGCATGGGAACCCAGAATGCCACGATCAGGTATTCCAAAGGCAGTGCGCGACTCGGCGATGATCGCCAGCATGTCAGGCGATTCCGGTACAACACGATAAACACATCCTTTCGGGATAACCACATAGTCCCCCTGCTGATAGGGTAGAATACCGAACTCCGTCTCGAAAACGCCGGTGCCGCGATGGAAAAAATAGAGCTCATCGCCGTCAACAGTCCGATAGAGGAAAGGCATTGGTTCGCTCCGGCGGGTTAAATAAAGCGATAACGACCTCCTGGCGCAGGCGGCCATCGATTGCAGCAAGAGTGTGGGCGTGCCGCGCGATTCGGCTTGATCGAGTGTCTCGATGTTACGGCAATCCAAAGCAATCGGCTTTAACGGACCTTCTATTCGTTTCCAAGCCGACGGCATTTCACGAGTATAAAGGTGGGTTGCTTCACCAAAGAACCCTTGGCGCCCATATTCCATTTCGTAGGTGCCTTCCGGAACCCGCACATGGGCCTGATTCGAATAGACGCCATTCTTGAGGGGGAACCTCTGCATAATAATCTCCAGAACGTTTAATTACTCTACGCCAAGCGCCGCTGGGGCACAACGGCTAGTGATCGGTGACTAGTGGCTGGGCACAGGGCGGCGACCTAGAAATTTTCGCGCCGTCTCAGCCGCCCTGGGAGCCTGGCGCGTACAGAGCCTCGGTATGCGCAACCGGTTAACCAGCCGCCGGAGGATTGACCATCGGATCTTCCCGCAGGAAATCGGCTATGGTCAGATCGAGCGCACGACAGATCTTTTCCAGGTTTTTGGCGGTAGGCGAAGCCCGATCCAACTCGATTTGAGATAGAAAACTGGGGGAACAAGCGGCTTTTTGCAACCCTGTTTGTTCATTGATATGGCGCCATTTGGCAGAAAAATCCGAATACCATCTTTTGTTCCAACCGATGCGCCACGGTTTGATCGAAGCCACCGTCGAGCGGGAGTAATGAGCTACGCGATACTAACCGAGCTGCTAGAGGCTCGAAGCCAAGCAACTCCGAAGCTATGGCAACTCCTTCCACGGTCACGATTTTACAGTTAGAGACTGAAAGCAGTGGAATTCAGCAACTATTAATTGCGAAAACAATTCCGGTCCTGGGTGTCACTATCGACTATTGCAACTGTGCAGGCTCCTTAATCGCCTTCCCCACATCCTTCTTTAGAGCAAAACAACCTTGTGTTCGAAGGCACTGCAAGAGCGTGATATTCGTTGAACAACCGCTGACCCAGGGGCTTTAGCGCTCGTTCAGGCGCCCCTCACTCGGCCAATTTCCGGAGAACCTCGGCAAGAACACTGCTGCCGTTCGAAATGGCCTTGGGAGAGGCGTATTCATCGGGTCGATGGCTGACACCGTTCCGGCAGGGAATGAAGATCATCGCCGTGGGACAAATCTGTGCCATGAAAAGGGCGTTATGATAGGCTCGGCTGACCATGCGAAGAGAGGTCAGCCCCAGGATGGCTGCGCTATGGTCAATCGTCTTTAGTAACTCAGGATCACAAACCGCGGGTGCATCCTGATTCAAAATAGCAGTCGCTGCCGAGACGCTCCGGCGATGACTGATCCGGGCAATATCAGACTGGATTCTTTGCAGGGCCGTGTCTCGCGCAGCCAAATCGGTGTCCCGAACATCGATCTCTAAATCGGCTCGAAAAGGAACGCTATTTACCGCTCCCGGCTTAATGCGGAAGACTCCAGTGGTTGCTACAGAGTCTCTGCTTTGACTTTCGCGGGCCGCTTGCTCAGCCGCTAGGGCTACCTCGGCGCCGGCCAATAAAGCATCATGCCGGTCGGGCATTAAAACTGCCCCTGCATGACCGCCTTCCCCAGTGAGTTGAACCCGCAAGGTAGCTGGGGCCGCGATGCTTTCGACTGCCCCAATCGCGATGCCGGCCCGGTCAAGAATCGGACCTTGTTCAATGTGTAGCTCTAAAAATCCAGCATAACTTCCCCGCTCTCTCACAACTGAATCCAAAGCCGTTTCGCGGCCGTAGATGTCGTGAAGCCATTGTCGCAAGCTTTTATCGTCATCGTCGGTCAACGCCAGGGCCCGATCCGTCCGCAAAGCACCGGATAGGAGCCGACCACCCAAGCAACCGATTCCGAATCGGGTTGGTTCTTCCGCAACAAACACGATCACCTCAATCGAGCGGCGCGGTTTGAAGCCCTCTGCCTGTAGTGATCTGATGGCCGCCAGCGCGCCTAAGACCCCGACTACCCCGTCAAACTTGCCTGCGTTAGGTATGGCATCGACGTGAGACCCGGTCGCAATCGCGGCCAACTCTGGTTCCGTACCGTCCCAGCGAGCGAAAATATTCCCAACCGCGTCCTCTCTTAAATTCAATCGTAGCCCGGTACAAAGCTGCTTCACATGCTGCCGGGCATTGAGATCCGCCTCTGAAAACAGAACTCTTGTGACCACCGGCGCCGGTTCCTCTGAAATGGCCGCTAACACATCAATTTCCTGTAGTAGCCAATCAAGATCGACTTCGGCAGCCATAGGTTCGAGGTTCGACGTTTGAAGTTCAAAATTCAAGGTTCATCGCATACCTAGCCGGTGGTCCACACGGTTGATCGTTCCGTTCCAACCGAAAAGCCATCGGCTGTAAGCAACGGCCCGCCGGCTAGCCGTAACCGGAGGACCCCAGCCGGCAGGCCTCTTTCGCCAGCGGGTTCCTGAAGCAGGCCGCTACCGCCTAGGCCAGCCCGTCCTTAGCCGAGCATATTCGCATCGAATTACCGAGGATATCAACTGACGAGTCGCCTTATGGTGCGCCGCCGGG
>JAFAVN010000129.1 GCA_019242435.1 Verrucomicrobiota bacterium
AAGGCACTGGAGTAATGCGTTTGGTATTTGGACGTGATCAATCAACTCGGAGGTAAATCGGAGCTTTTCGGTTGGCTTCTGTGTCAAACCGCAGCCATCCACGGTTACAAATCGTTTTTGAATTCGTGTCCATTCGCGGTTAAAACCCCCCTTCGTCCAGGCGAGAAGTCCGAGTTACAGGACCTACCAGCTCCTGAATCTAACCGGCGGTTTGTAAAGATTGTCCGACCACGCCACCAAGTCTTCGATGCTCCTCGCCGCCAGTAACGATCGATTCGCATCTCTTCTCCTGATTTGTAAATCCTCAGGAAAGGCGATCAAGCCGTCCCGACGTAGTTGCGCTACTCGTTGCGGTTCGCTTCGTAGACCAATCGGGGTCACGCCCGCAACGGCAGCCAAGGCGGCACGCCGTTCTTCAAGCCCGGATGCCTTGTATAGGTAGGCGACGCCTTCTTCGGTCACGACATGAGTAACGTCGTCGCCGTAGATCATAATCGGGGCAACGGGGAAGCCGCTATCCTGACCAACTTTTACCGCGTCCAGCGATTCTACAAATGCCGGGATTCCTCCTTTGGCATAGGTTTCTACTATTTGTACTACTAACTTCTTACCCCGCTGGACCGCTCCATGCCCGACGATAAGACTTAACCAGGCAGGACTGGTGTGGCGACGTCCGTGTGGATCGCAACCCATATTGGGGGCTCCGCCAAACCCAGCCAATCGCCCAAGCGTCACCGTGGATGAATTTGCATCTCCATCCATCTGCAAAGTCGACCCGACAAACAGGTCAACACCATAAAGACCCGCGAGCTGGCAAAACACTCGATTCGATCGCAGACTGCCGTCCCGGCCAGTAAAGAACACGTCAGGACGAGCAGCGATATAATCCTCCATCCCGACTTCGCTACCGAAACAATGAATACTCTCAACCCAGCCATTTTCGATTGCCGGGATCAGCGTCGGATGCGGATTAAGGGCCCAATTGCGGCATATCTTCCCTTTCAAACCATGTGCGGCGCCAAAAGTCGGTAGGATTAACTCGATCGCCGCCGTAGCAAACCCGATCCCATGGTTTAACGTCGTTACTTGATGCCGTTCATAAACTCCGCGAATGACCATCATTGCCATCAAGATGTGCAGCTCATCAATTTGACGCGGGTCCCGCGTAAACAATGGTTCGATGGCAAATGGCCTGTCTGCTTGGACAATGAAGTCGATCCATGAGCTGGGAATATCTACCCGCGGCAATTCGCCAGTGATCTCGTTGACCTGGACAATAACGATTCCTTGGCTAAACGCGGATGCCTCGACAATAGTCGGTGTATCCTCCGTGTTCGGCCCGGTATAAACGTTTCCCTCCAGGTCCGCCTTCTCCGCGCAGACCAATGCGACGTTCGGGATCAGATCGACGAACATTCGAGCGTACAATTCGATGTAGGTGTGAATAGCTCCGACAACGAGTTTTTTGTCCTCTAGGAGCTGGGCGACGCGCAAGCTCTGGGGACCGGCATAGGCGAAATCGACCCGTCGAGCAATGCCGTTTTCGAAGAGGTCCAGGTGTTCCGGCCGGCTGATGCTGGAAATCAGAAGATGTAGGTCGTGAACCTTTATGGGATCGACCTTAGCCAGGGAGCGGGAGAGAAAATCAGCCTGTTTCTGGTTATCTCCTTCTAGTGCTACCCGATCCCCTGGCTGAATCAGAGTCTCGAGTGCTTCGACGATCTTTTCCGTCGAAATGACGCGTTCATTGGTGAACGATTTCGCTTTCGCAAGCAAGGCATTCTTTTTGTCGCGACGCGTTGTCCAGGAGCGTGTGTGCAGGCTGGTGTCGGTCATGGAGTGGTGAGAGCTGGTGTACTCGAGTATTGGAGTGATGATGATTTGGGACTCGGGGTTTAAAATAGCGCGAAATGATCAGACGAAAGAACAAGAACCGCGGATATCAGCAGCTTCGGGTTTGGAATGACGCTGTCCAGCTGTATAAGGAGACCTGCCGCGTGCTCCAGGTTTGGCCTTTTGAATTGAAGCGACACTGGGATCAACACCCTGGTCGTCCAGGAACCCAATAGCATTTACTTGGCCAACGAGCCCGATTCCAAGGAGGCGTCCTACGCGACCACGCATCACTCTATCGCTCCCGCCTCCGAATGTGATTTGCGGTTGAATGCTATCTGGAGATTTTAATTCGAAGCACGAACGCCTATGATCAAAGGAAGCGAAAGACGAAAAGCGGACTACCCGATCGACGAACTGTTTCTGAACCGTTGGTCGCCGAGGGCGATGTCGGGAGAAGAAATCTCTCAGGAAGAGCTGTTCACTCTGTTCGAGGCGGCTCGCTGGGCACCCTCCTCATTTAATAACCAGCCCTGGCGGATACTCTATGCGCGCCGCGGAACAGCCCAATGGCCGCTCTTTTTCGATTTACTTGTGGATTTCAACAAGAGCTGGGCAAAAGGAGCCTCGGTCTTGGTACTATTCATCTCCAATAAGAACTTTGAACACAACGGCGAACCTGCCCCGACACATTCCTTTGATACTGGTGCCGCCTGGGAAAACCTTTGTCTGCAAGCAATCCTTAAAGGGCTAGTCGTTCATGGCATGCAAGGGTTTGATTCTGAAAAAGCCAGAGTCGACCTCAAAGTTCCCAATGACTTTCAGATCGAGGCTATGGCCGCGATTGGGAAACCGGGAAATAGGGAAAGCCTTCCGGAAAAACTGCAGGAGCGCGAAGCTCCAAATGACCGGCGCAAACTAGCGGAAACTGCATTCGAAGGCCCTTTCCCGGCAGTTAGCTGAACCTTCGGCCCGGTTCAAAGTTGATGGGCCTATATTTATCATTTTTCACCTGTGATTTGTCATCCTGGATGGTCGCAAATCTTGAAGGACTTGCGGGTGATCCGGGCTAAGCTGCTCCTGATAAACAACCGAAAGCATTAATACGATGACCGCCGCTACCCAAACCCTAACTGGACGCCCGGCCTGGAAAGCGCTCGAACAGCATTTTCAGTCGATCCGGGAAGCACATCTGCGGACGCTGTTCGCCGAAGACCCTAAACGGGGCGAACGCTTCGCTCTAGAAGATGTGGGACTTTACTTCGATTACTCAAAGAATCGCATCACCGAGGAGACTCTCAAACTGCTCCTGCAACTAGCGAACGAGACCGGGCTGCGCCGGCGGATCGACGCGATGTTTCGAGGTGACAAAATCAACGTAACGGAAAATAGAGCCGTCTTGCACGTGGCTCTCCGTGCTCCAAGGGGCGAATCCATCCTAGTGGACGGAGAAAATGTAGTACCAAACGTACATGCGGTGCTCGACAAGATGGCAGCATTTTCGGATCGGGTCCGGAGCGGCGAATGGAAAGGGCACACCGGAAAGCGAATCCGTAATGTAATTAATATTGGAATCGGGGGCTCGGATCTCGGGCCGGTCATGGCTTATGAGGCCTTGCGCCACTACAGTGAGCGGGGTCTCGCGTTCCGGTTCGTCTCTAATGTAGATGGAACCGATTTTGCTGAAGCCGTCCACGATCTCGATCCGGCAGAAACACTCTTTATCGTCTCGTCTAAGACGTTCACGACATTGGAGACCATGACTAATGCGCATAGCGCGCGCGATTGGTCTCTTCAAGGACTGGGCGGCGATTCCCGAGCAGTTGCCAAACATTTCGTCGCGGTCTCGACGAATTCGGCCAAAGTATCGGAATTCGGGATTGATACAGCCAATATGTTTGAGTTCTGGGATTGGGTGGGAGGGCGATACTCCATGGACTCCGCCATTGGCCTCTCGACTATGATTGCGATCGGGCCCGATAATTTCCGTGATCTGCTGACGGGTTTCCACGAGATGGATGAGCACTTCCGCACCGCTCCTTTCGAGCGCAATCTGCCAGTACTCATGGGGCTCTTGGTGATTTGGTACAGCGGTTTCTTTCGGGCGGAGACTATCGCCGTGCTCCCGTATGAACAGTATTTGAAACGGTTCCCCGCTTACCTCCAGCAGTTAACGATGGAGAGTAACGGCAAGCACGTGACTCTCGATGGAACGGTCGTCGATTATCCAACCGGACCTATCTACTGGGGAGAACCGGGCACTAACGGTCAGCACTCCTTTTATCAATTAATTCATCAAGGCACTCGACTGATTCCCTGCGATTTCATTGGATTCGTCCACACCCTTAATCCGCTTGGGCGGCATCATGACATGCTGCTAGCAAATGTGTTTGCTCAAGCAGAAGCGCTAGCCTTCGGCAAAACAGCAGAACAAGTAAAAGCAGAAGGAACGCCGGACTCCCTGGTGCCACATCGGGTCTTTCAAGGCAATCGCCCGTCCAATACCATTATAGTAGAAAAATTAACCCCGAATACCCTAGGCAAGCTGATTGCGCTCTACGAACACAGCGTATTTACCCAGGGCGCGATCTGGAACATTGACTCTTTCGACCAATGGGGTGTCGAGCTGGGCAAGGTATTAGCCCAACGGATTATTCCTGAACTGGAAGCTAAAACGGAGCCAAAGCTGGAACACGATAGTTCAACAAGCTCTCTGATCCTGCGTTATCGTCAGCTCAAGGAGAAAACGTCATGAGCCGCGGATTTGATCAGCCGCTCGATATTCAACCACTCGATATTGGAGTTTGAGGACTTCTTGCGTTACCAATCTGTGAGAAATGCAGGCTAGCTATTTTCAACTAACAACCTAACCGAAAGGAAAGAACGTAATCATGCAGCTCGGAATGATCGGACTCGGAAGAATGGGAGCCAACATGGTGCGCCGGCTCATTAA
>JAFAVN010000184.1 GCA_019242435.1 Verrucomicrobiota bacterium
ACTAATCCAGCTGATGACAACGGATTGGCGTTTTACCTTCCGACTAATCCAGCTGGTGACAACGGATTGGCGTTTTACCTTCCGACTAATCCAGCTGATGACAACGGATTGGCGTTTTACCTTCCGACTAATCCAGCTGGTGACAACGGATTGGCGTTTTACCTTCCAACTAGTCCAGCCCAGGCGTAGTTGAGACAGAATGTCGCTGAGGCAAAAGAAAACCTCCACAATCCGCTCTTGCCATGCTCGCCCGGAACTGAATTATAGCAGGCCAGTTAGATCTTAAGAAGCAGACGTTGAAAGACTGATGAGCAGAAAACAGCGGCGAAGCCTCCGGCCGTGGCCGGTTGGCGGTTTTCCGCGTTGCTCATTCCTTACGTATGAATGTAGATAGGCTCGTCATTCGCCTTGAAAAACCGCCAACTGGCCGGCGGCGAAAGCCAAGCTATTTATGGGACAGGACACTAGGGTTCGAGTGTAGTCGAGTGATCTGAAACAACCTTCCACCCGTCCGCGAAGCGACGGACCAGCAACGATGAAATGCCTAGGGTCTTTCCGCCCTTGAGATACAGATTCCAGTGCATGATGGCGAGAGCAACCTCCGGCGTAATCAGTTGAGTCTCTAACCGATCGCAGACAACGTGTCCCATGCTGTCCGGGTTGGGGTAACCCCGGTGATAGGCAGCCGTCACCTCCGCCCAGCCTCGGATTTGCTGCGCATCCACAATCATAAGGAAATCCTCCGATTTCCACGCTGCCTCCATAAAGCCGTCGATATCGTGAGCGTTCCACTTATCGTTGGCAGCGAGAATCAGCGTTTGGATTTCCTGATGCGCCTGGATCGCTCTGGGATCATCAGCCTTGATTGGCTCGTCCGTCCGAGACGTGACTAAAGGGGGAGTGGTATCCTGAGCGAAAGAGATGGCACTGGTGCCAAGCACCAGAATAAAGCCAACTGTCCGGCGAATCATGGGACGCAAGAAATAGCACAGCAACCGGAAAGCGCCAGAGGTTTTTGTAAGAAATTGAAACTGAGTCTTTTCCATCTATGAATTGCCTCGGAAATCTATTCGCTGCCGGCCTCGATGCTGGTCTCGCCTCTTTCGGCTATCAGGTTTGCGGCCTCAGGAACTTGCCCGGCCTGCCTTGCGGATTGACCGGTCCCGACCACGGATAAAAGCATCAATTCGCATCCTTTCGCGGTTAACCTTTGCTCTCTGCGGGTATTCGCGGTTTTCTTTTTGACGTGAAGCACTCCCAAGACGCTGTCGACCTGTTGACGGTTGGTGAATCAATGTTGCGGTTTTCGGTCCCGACGGGACAACTGCTGGTGGACGCACCCTCATTCGCGGTACACGTCGCCGGTACTGAAAGTAATGTTGCGGTGGCGCTTGTCCGGATGGGGTTTACTGCTCGCTGGCTGTCTCAGCTTACCCGAAATGTCTTAGGCCGCCGAATAACTGACACTATCTCAGGTTACGGCGTGGATTGTTCACAAGTGGCATGGACCGACGCCGGCCGCGTGGGTGTTTACTATCTGGAGTTTGGTGCCGCACCCCGGCCCACCAAAGTGCTTTATGATCGCGCCCCAAGCTCTGCTCAGGACATGGATAAGAAGACCTTTGATCCTTTGCTCCTGAAAAAGGCGCGCATCCTCCATTTAACCGGAATAACGGTTGCTTTATCCGAAAGCTGCCACCGCCTGGTGCAGACCTTTATCGAACAAGCTGACGAGCTTCACGTACCGGTCGTGTTCGACGTGAACTATCGCGCGTTGCTCTGGAGCCATAAAGAGTGTCGCCAAAAGCTCGAGCCGCTGTTGTCAAAGGTTGACACGATCATTGTGAGCCGGCGAGACGCCGGCCCGATTTTTGATATCTCAGGTGAGCCGGTCTATTGCGCCGAAAAGATCCAGGCGAAATTCGGTGTGCCGCGAGTGGCAATTACCGCGGGTGACCAAGGGGCGGTCGGCCTCGAAAATGGGGTGGCGATAACCGTACCCGGCTACCGGGTAGATATTGTCGATCGGATCGGCGCCGGTGACTCGTTCGCGGCAGGCGTGATCGGGGGACTATTAGAAGGCAATTTTACTCGCGGTTTGCAATACGGCGTTGCTATGAGCGCACTTCAACTAACTACCGCAGGAGACCTTTTCCGTTTTTCCCGAGCTGAAGTACTCGACCTTATGGCCGCCGAAGGCGTGATTCAACTCGTGAGGTGAGGGAAGCGTGTCGGCGTATTTCTGCGTCGATTCGCCCACACGCCCACACGCCGACACGCCGACATGCCCTCAATATTCAGTGCCCGGCTGGGCAAGCAGGTAAACGGATGCCAGCGCCAAGCCTGCCAGAACGACCACGCCGATTAGGCGAATCAATAAGGCGCCGGCCCGGCTGAATAACCGCGGGCGTTCGATTCGTTGGCCGAAGAGCAGGCTCCAGGGGGCGAGCCATAGCAGGGCACCGGCAATCCAAGGTAATCCGGAAAAAAGGCATCCGACCAGCAGAAGGCTGCCGAGAATGAAAACATACAGGAATGGGATAACCGCTCCGACGGTTGCGTTGGCGATAAATGCAAGGACACCTACTCCGGCCAGGAGGAGCCCGACCGCACCGCTGATCTGGCCGAGAACAGCCGAACCGCTGAGAAATAACGCAACCCCGCTAAATGTAGCCGCTAGCGCTAATCCGATCGAGAGTTCGGCTCCTGAGCAGCGGTCTTCGACTATGTCGAGCAACGTGGCAGTCGTCGTCAAGGCTAGGGTGATGGCCAGAATCCAAAGCAGCACTCCGGTATTTGCAGCGATTTGGGATCCGAAGAATGTCAGGCCTGTCCCCAGCGAAACCATCGCTCCCCAGAAATGCCGCCAAAACCAAAGCCGAATGCAGCCGGCGACCGCCGCGACGCCCGCGACGTAAGGAATCCAGTGCGTTGTTTCCCGGGGAGGAAAGACCAGCCCTCCGGTCGCGGAGGAGTAAGCCCAGACAATACCCGACGCACCTATCAGCCCAAGCAGGACCGCTCGAACCCTGGGATGCTCTTTACTTAGCCAAAAGCAGAGTGTGCTCGCCACGAAAACGAAGAGCGCCGGTTTGCCCACGCCGGCGAGCGATTGGAGCACCATCTGGTTCATGGGTACGCTCGAGATCGTTCCGGCAGCCATTGGGCGGCTGCCGGACCGGTCTTTATTCCTTGATCAACCGGTTTCCCGTAACCTCGGAGGCCTACTGTTTGATCCCTTCCACCGCGATTATGAGGTCTACTTGATCGCTGACTGCCGGCAGGAATGCCTTAACGTCATAATCGCTTCGTTTGAGCGTTGCAGTCGCTTCCGCACCCGCGCGAGTCTCGCCTTTCGGACCTTTGCCGGTGCCGATCAAATTGACTTTCAACGTCAGCGGTTTGGTGACCCCGCGCAGGGTAAAATCGCCGGTAACCTCGTAAGTTTTGTCATCGATTTTCTTAAACGAATTTCCTTTGAAAGTAGCGGTAGGGAATTGCGCCGCGTTGAAGAAGTCCGGACTCTTGATGTCCTTGTCCCGAGCCGGAGCATTGGTGTCCACGCTATCGGTTTTGATCTCGACATTAACAGTATTCTTGGTGGGATCGTTCTGATCAAAAGTGAAGTCGCCCGCGAAAGAATCGAAGCGCCCATAAATGTTTCCGACCCCAAGGTGGCCGATCTTGAAGAGGATCATGGAATGGACCGGGTCGATTTTGTAGGAATCTGCTCGAACGGTGGTTGCGCCAGCCACGGCTAGCACGCTGAAGAAGGTTAAAAGGTATCGTTTATTCATTTCGAAGAAGTGCTGATTTGGGTTGGTTTTAGTTCCTGGGAGTGAAAACCGGGAAAGTTGAAGCCCGAGCTATGACAGCCCAGGTTAAGATCCGGGCTGCGCAATCCGGCGCAACTTTGTAGACAGTTGCTGCTTTAACCACATCTGTTGCCAGGTCAAGCATCACCTAATGAAGCCCGCCGCCGCACGGAATCATCGCTCGGCCAGCCGTTATCGTGATGCGGGGCAGGAAATTCCTCGAATATTTGCATTTGACGGTTGCATCGACCCGTGTTTTACTGCCTGTCCGCCTTATCAGATGGTATTCTGGGCAATCGGTTCGAAATTCCATGGAAGCAAAGCCGGGCGCTCGTGCGTACTAGTTTAGGAGATGGAGCGGCAGTGGTGCTCTGCAAGATGTATTGGGCACCCAGGAAGGCCTCTGTGAAAGTCTGTCCGAATCATTGGGCTTCTGGGGTGCAAAAAGACGGTGAGATTGAACAGTAGGAAGGGGTAAGCTGTCAAAGCACAGGTTATTCTCGAGTTGGTTAATGTACATGTCGTCTTTGGAACGGAGGCGTTTTTTTAAATGGGCTTTTTTAGGACGCTGTGTTTGGCTAGGCAATAATTGAAAGAGTTTATTACGTATGGCTGGCGAAGATTCAGATACTGGCATTAAGATTTATCTCCGGGAGATCGGGCAAATCCCCTTGCTGACTCCGCAGGAAGAAATCGAGCTCGCTGCCCGTATCAAAAAAGGAGATAGAGAAGCGCGAGCTCTCATGATCAAGGCGAATTTGCGACTGGTTGTTAAGATCGCCCATGATTACGCGAACTTGGGGCTGCCTTTATTGGACCTGATTTCCGAAGGAAACATCGGCTTGATGAAAGCTGTGGAACGTTTTGACCCCGCTAAGGGTGGAAAACTAAGCACTTACGCGGCTTGGTGGATTAAGCAGTCGATCAAACGAGCGTTGGCAAACCAGAGTAAGACCATTCGGTTACCGGTTCACCTCGTCGACAAAATCTCCAAGATGCGGCGGGTATCGCTGCAGATGAGTGAAGAGCTAGGGCGTGAGCCTAGTGACGAGGAGTTGGCCGAAGAGATTGGTATTTCCAGCGGAAAAGTTTCGCAGTTGAAGACGGTTTCCATCCGGCCGGCTTCGTTGGATGCTCCCATCAGCGACGATGATTCAACGGAATTCGGCGAAATCGTCGGTGACGAGGACGCCCAGACCCCGTTCGAGCTCTTGCGCGATAAGAACTTGCGGGATGAGGTCAGCGATCTCCTTGAAGTCCTGGATGATAGGGAAAGGAAGATCATTTTCCAGAGGTTCGGTCTCGATGGCGGGAAGCCTAAGACCCTCGAAGAAGTCGGGAAAAAGTTCGGGGTTACCCGCGAACGCATTCGGCAGCTGCAGAATATCGCTTTGGCGAAATTGCGGCGTGCTTTGAGCAAAAAAGAAAAACCGATCGAGATTCCACAAGAAATCCTCGAGTTCAATTAAGCGGCGCACGCTTTCCTTGGCCGTCCAGCTGAAGAGGCCGGACGGCCTTTTTCTTATCGGAATTTAGGATTTCGAATCTCGAATTTCTAAATTCCTCTTTCATAACGAGAGACCGCTTGACACTGTCCGCCTCATCAATTAGCTGTCTCCTCCCATCCAATTTCGAGAGGAGTTTCAGAATGGCCGTCACCGAAGTTATTCTCAAAGAAAATATTCCCGGCCTGGGAGCCGAGGCTGATGTGGTTAAGGTCCGCCGCGGCTTTGCCCGCAACTTTCTGATTCCTCAAGGGAAAGCTTACGAAGTTACCGCTACGAACCTGAAGCGGCTCAATCTTTTGAAGGCAAAACGGGCGGAACGAGAGGCTCGCGAATTGAACGAGGCGGAAGAGCTGGCGCGGAAAATCAATAAGCTGAAACTCGATTTCGTTCTGGAGACCGGAGAAACGGGAAAAGCTTTTGGCTCGGTCACCGCGAAAGATATCGAGGATAAGCTGCAAGCGGAAGCCGGCATTGCTATCGACCGGCATCGCATCCGTCTCGAGCGCCCAATCAAGGAAACGGGCGAGATGGAAGTGACCATCAACCTACATGCGGACGTGCACGCAATTTTGAAGATCGAAGTCAGGGCTCACACACCAGCCCCGAAAGAACCGGCGGCAGAAGCTGCGGAAGCCAAGCCGAAAACTCGTCGACGGACCAGGACTACCGCTGGCTAATAATGCCCAAAGGTTCTCAAGGTGTTGGCAAACCTCTTGAGAAGCCGTTCAGTGACCGGGGCGGCGCCCGAAAGGACGAAGGAAAAAGTTATTCACAGCCTTTTCACAACTCGTCCACTTCCAAAGAAGTCCCCAGATCCCTCCCATTCAGTGAAGACGCCGAGAAAGGTGTGCTGTGTTCGCTATTGTTGTCACCAAGGGAAGTAAGTGACCTCTGCGTCCTGCGCCTTCA
>JAFAVN010000266.1 GCA_019242435.1 Verrucomicrobiota bacterium
TCGTAAAGGGCGTTATCCACGAGCAAGCGGTGATCGACGAAAAAATAATCCGTTACACGGCAAATTACGAATTGAAGCGAATCTCGGCAGTAGACCGAAATATTCTCCGAATGGCAATATACGAGATGCTCTTCTGCAACGATGTGCCTCCCATCGTCGCCATCAACGAAGCGATTGATATCGCTAAGAAATTCGGGACCGAGGAATCCGGCAAATTCGTCAACGGAGTTCTGGACCGAGTAAAACTGGATCTAAACCGCCCACTCCGAACCGCCATAGGATTTGACAGCTAACCTGTGTTTCTCACCAACGTATTCGCAGCGAGCTCATTAGTGTGAGAAACACAGGTTAGCTGTCAAATCCTATGGCCTTCCAATTTCTAAAAGACCTTTTCGATCGATTCTCAAATAGGCCTGTCGATTGGGACGAACTCGAGGAAAGCCTCATCCGAGCAGATATCGGTGTCCCGATGACGCTGGAAATCATTAAGGCCCTGCAGGAGCGGCCCTCGGTTACGGCGAAAGAAATTGTTGAAGTCGTAAAACAGCATATTGAGCAAATACTGCCGATGGGTAATCCACGGCTACGCCCGTTGCCTGACCGTCCGAAGGTTCTCTTAATGATAGGTGTGAACGGGACGGGCAAAACGACATCCGCAGCCAAACTCGCACACCTTCTACGGAGGGAGCGGCACAGCGTTCTATTGGCAGCCGCGGACACGTTTCGCGCAGCCGCTATCGAGCAACTGAAAATCTGGGGCGATCGAGTTGAAGTGGAAGTAATCGCCGGAGATTATCAGGCTGACCCGGCAGCACTTTGTTACGATGCCTACAGTGCTGCCAAGAAAAGGAACATCGAATTTCTGATCTGCGACACAGCAGGCCGCCTCCACACGCGGCACAATCTGATGCAAGAACTCGGGAAGATTGTGCGAACCCTGCAAAAACACGATCCGGCAACACCACATGAAAAATTGCTGGTGGTGGATGCTACCACGGGCAGTAATGCTCTGGTTCAGGCACGAGAATTTAAAGATGCTGTCGGTCTCACGGGGCTGGTCATCACGAAACTAGACGGATCAGGGAAGGGGGGAATCGCAGTCGCGATTCAGCAGGAGCTCGGAATTCCGCCGCGTTTTGTCGGCACCGGAGAAAAGGTAGACGATTTCGCGTATTTTGACCGAGAAGAGTTTGTGGAGCGGCTGCTTTAGGAAGGTAGCCCGCAGCAATCCCCGATCCCGCCACAGGGTGAGGCTCCAGCGCACCAAAGAAATCTTCACCGGGCTAAAAAAGCGACTTTGATCCTTCGCTTGCTACGCCAAATTGCCGCCGAGCCGCGGCCCAAAACGATGATGAGCTGTCTGTCGGCCGGTCGCGCCGCTACTAAGCCGCTCGGCTGTCCTCATCCCGCTGCGGCCTCCGTCGGAGGCTGAACCTGCTGCCGTTTGAAATGCAATTGCAGGATCCTGCGGCCGTCGGTCTGGGTAATCGTCACCTGGTAGCCCTGGATCTGGACCTGTTCTCCCTGCTTCGGCAAATGACCAAGGAGTTGTATCACGTAACCACCGATGGTGCTTACGTCAGAGTTCTCCAAATGAAGATCGGCCAATTCCTGTAGTTCATAGAGGTTCAGCTGCCCCTGGACAATGAATTCCTGATCGTTTACCCGGACGAACTCTCGAGCCTGCTCCTGATCGAACTCGTCTTTAATTTCACCGACCAGCTCTCCCAGCACATTGTCCATGGTCACGATCCCAACGGCGCCTCCAAACTCATCAACGACTACTGCCAGGTGAACTCGCTTGGCCAGAAATGCGTTTAGCAATTTGTCCAATGGCATAAACTCCGGTACCGGCATCAAGTCTCGTTTCACTTCCAGCAGATCCGGCTTCGGCTTCTTCATTTCCTTCATCAGATCTTTGATATGAATCAGGCCGATAGTGTTATCGAGGTGACCTTGCACGAGCGGGAAGCGGGTGTGCCCGGAATCGAGCGCTACCCGTAAATTCGTTTCGAAGGAATCTTGGATATCGAGATAGATGACATCACCGCGAGGGGTCATGATATCCCGGACTACCCGCCGCCGAAAATCCAGCACATTGATCAGCAGCTCTTTGCTCGACTCCGCGACCTCGGTTTTGGAATCACTTTCAGTAAGGATTACCCTTAATTCTTCCTCGCTATGTCCCAGCTCGCCCTCGGCCACCGGATCAAGGCGCAACACGTATCGCAAAATCCATCCAGCGGAAACCTGAAGAAACCAAATGGCCGGACGGAAGACCAGATAAAAGAGATGCAGAGGAGCAACGACCCAGAGGCTGGTCTCGAGCGCCTTTCGAATGGCCAAGCCTTTCGGAGTAACCTCGCCGAGAACGATATGCAGGTAGGTAATAATGGCAAAGCCGATAGCGATCGAGATTCCGCCCACGATAGCCGGCGAGGTAATACCGACGTGGGCCAAGATGGGTTCAAGCAAACTCGCGACGAAGGGTTGGCCGATCCAGCCCAGGGCCAGACTGGCAAGGGTAATCCCGATCTGCGTCGCCGAAAGATAAGCATCAATGTTCGAGATGACGTGGCGAGCCAATGCTGCTCTCCGATTCCCCGCCTCCTCGAGAAGGTCAAGCTGGCTTCCCCTGACTTTGACCAGCGCAAATTCGGAAGCCACAAAGAAGCCGTTCAAAAAGACCAGGAGTAGGATCACAAATAATTGGCTGAACGCGCCTCCTGGTGATGCGGGTTCCGTATCCCCGCCGGCCAAGGCCGTTGCAAAGGAAATTGCAATGCTCATCGATATACTGTCACTTTCCCAGCTCCGGATATTGCTATCCGCCGTCCGGCCCGCACCTGCAAACGTCGAGAGAGCCTTGAAATGCCAGGTACCGTCGCAAGGAAGGAGACCCGACATTTCGAGATCCTCGCGAAGCCTTTACATGACCAATCTCGATTTAGCAGCGACCTTTAAGCCAACAGGCTCTTTCACGATCGTCTACGCCGCCCGCTAACAGCGGTCAAGAACGAATACCGGCCGAATCACCAACTCGATTTGGTGACCCCGGGAATTAGACCTTGGGACGCGTACTCCCGGAAAGCGATACGAGACAGGCGAAAACGCCGATTGAAACTTCGGCGGCGCCCGCTCTGTTCACAACGATTAACGAGACGGGTTGGACTGGCATCACGCGGAAGCTTCGCCAGACCTTCGTAGTCGCCTTTCGCTTTCAATTCTGCTCGAAGGGCAGCATACTTCTGTACGGTCTTCAGCTTCCGTTTGTTCCTCTCAATCCAAGCTTTCTTAGCCATAAAGCAGGCGTGGAAAATACCAGGAACCAAACGTGTTTCAAATGGTTTTTTGGATGCTGTGGCCCGCATTTCCTGGATCTATTTGCGCCGGATCCGTGGGCGAAGCAGGAAACGCCTCAAAAAGGGGAATGGGTAGTTGGGGGAAATGCGGGCTAATGGTTCCAGAATTGCCGGAAGGCATTTGCCCAGTTGCGGTCTTGAACTCGCTGGCGGGCCCGGTCGCCCATTTTCAGTCGAAGCTCGCAGTCGACGGCCAATTTCCGGATGGCATCCGCGAACGCGTCCACATTCAAAGATCGGGTTATAAAGCCGTCGATCCCATGCACCACGAGCTCGGCTGGGCCACCTTGATCGGATACCACGCAAGGCAACCCGGCGGCTTGCGCCTCCAAAACAACATTCCCAAAGGTATCCGTGGTACTCGGGAAAATAAAAATATCGCTGGAGGCGTAGGCAGTCCCAAGCTCTCTGCCTTTCAGATAACCGGTGTAACAGGCATCCGGAGCCATTTGTCGCAGCTGCTTTAGATAAGGACCATCACCTACGAACAGGAGTCGGACCGGTAACTTCTCCGCGCGCAATTTGGCCACCGCCTTTACAGCAATATCCAGATTTTTCTCTTTCGAAATCCGGCCTACATAGAGAAGGCCGACTTCGCTCTCCTCTTTCCCGAAATGCGCCCAGAATTTGGGTTCCCGCAGTTCCGGATTAAATATTTGGGTATCAATCCCTCTCGGAAAAATCTTCAGCTTTTCCGGGGCAATTCCACGGTCGATCCATCGCTGCCGATACAGCTCGGAATTGACGTAGACCAAGTCGACCTGAGAATAAAACCATTGCATGAAATTCCAGGCCAACGTTTCCATGTAGTTGTCCTGGGTGAGAATCCGGACATATTGCGGAAAATCGGTGTGATAGATACCCGTGGCCCGGATATCCAATATCTTAGCGGCCAGCAAAGCCGTTAAACCGACTGGACCCGGCGTACTGATGATAAGCTCGGTGAACCTCTCGCGTTGGATATAATCGATCATGTGCAGCACGGGTGGGAAACTCAGCTTCTGCAGTTCATACTCAGGAAGCTCGAAGTCGCCGATGGGAATAAAGTTTTTGATCGGTATGTCAGTTATCCCGATTTGCTGACGCGAGGTCACCACAATCAAGTCTGCGCCAGTCTCGAGGCCTGCAGCCGTCATTTTCCGGATCGTCGTGGTGACGCCATTGACGTCTTCTAACGTGTCAGTAAACCAGGCCCGTTTCGAGTTTTGCAGAACATCCGGCACAAAATTCACCGTGCCGAGGCAGATATCCGTCAACCGGGCTCTAGAGGGCGCTTGGCTATGGTATCCGTAGAAATAAGGTCCCAGCAGGAGACCTAACGGAAGCAAGGCGCTAAGGGTCTGGACTGCCTCCATCACGTTCCCGCTGGTGATCTGCTGCACAAACCGGTCAAAAAACCGGAACCCGAGCTGATTGAAAACAGTAGCAACCAGCAGAAATGCTCTGCGTTCGGGTTCATTTACTCCTTCGGTCTCCTTGGCCAACTGGGCTTGAACATCCGGATTCCCAAAGTAATTCGCCAAGTCGGGCCAAATGGAAAGGTTCGCCGGTTTGGCCAGTTCGAAAATCTTGCCCGAAAGGATCCCGTTAAAGATAAGGCCGATTTTTTCCCCTATAGTGAATTGGGTTGGATTCTTGCCCTCGAGGAAGCGCGATATAACCACCTCCAAAAAATCGAGGTTAGGGCTGACGGTGGCGGAGAATTTGTCTTTCGCGAATTGATAAGCGGTATTGTAGAGGCCGTGGGCAATGACCAGCGGTGTGCCGCCCACTCCATGGGTGACGCATTGTCCCCGATCGATGAACTGTAGAAAGTCGGTTACCGCTTTTGCGGTCGGGGTTTCGGTATAAGCTGACCCGGGAAAGATACCGGCGTGATCATCCGAACCGGCCAAAAGCACTTTCCTCCAGGGCTCCTCATGAGTCGGCTCAAGTCTTTGGCGGTCAGCAAACTGATCGATCAGCTCCGGAGTGAGCGAACGAAAGACAAATCGCGCCACCTCGCTGAGCAATGTATCCCGCAACCCGTTCACTCCCTCAAAATGCTTGAAGAGCAGGATTAGCTTCTGCACGTGATCTGCAGTTAAGCGGCGATCTTTATCATAAAACGGATGAGCAACCGCGTGGCTGATCTGGTTAGCGGTGAGGTACTCCTGCAGCTCAAAAATATTCCGTCTGAGTTGTTGAATTTCCCTATGCTGCAGCTCAGTGATATTCCAAGCGAGCAAGTGAACAGACACATGATCATCCGGAAATTCAGCGCCGACTTCGACACTGATGAAAGCGCCAGGCAGTTCAGCGATCTCCAGGCAACCGTCGATTCGATTGTGATCGGTAAAGGTGACAAACGTCATCCCCTTCTCTTTGAGGCGCCGGTGAAGCGACCTGGGAGCGGAGTAGCTATCCGGAAAATCGAACCGCCGAAAAAGCCATTCCGCGGAACGATCACTGAATCGGGAATGAAGATGTAGGTCGACCTTAGCAGCCATTTGGTAGTTGCGCGTTATGCGCCGGCTCCAGATGATCGGCGACGAACTTCTCGTAAGAGAGTGGTTGCCGATCCTGTAGTGCAGCAGTGATAATGCTCTTTACCTGCGACCAGACCGCCGGGATCTCGCAATCGGCAGGGTGAATACCAATCCGCAGTAAGGGTTTCTCGTGCAACCGGGACGCTAACCTCTGGTTCCAGGCAAGGCTGACAATCCGCCTCCAAGGAGCGCGAGTACTCCAGACCAGCGAGCGTGAGGCATAACGGTGAACCCCGTCAAAAACTTTGACCGACCCGACGTTGGTGATATAGGAGAACCCCACTTTACGAACCGCAGCTTCCGCTTCATACCCCAGAAGCCAGGCCGGCGCCACGAATCCATAAATTTTTCGGCCAAGGAAAGCCAAATCATCCATGCCCCTATGCAGTCGCTCGACGGCTTCCTCTCTCCCTAGATCAAAAAACTCGCCTTCGCCGGCAGTATAAAACTGTGTGGTAAACCTGGTAACACGCGTGTCGGTAGGTTTTGCGCTTCTGGCGTGATAATAGCCGTGCAACACCGGCTCGTAGCCTTGGCGCACGAGATTGGTCATCCATTCTTTAAACCCTGGGTCCGTATTGACCGGCGCTTTGCCATGGTGATTCGGAATCACGAGCAAGGAGGCAGTACCAATGCCAAGACCGCGCAGCTCTTGCACAATTTTGTCACAGCTCGCCTGAGTCAAAGGCGAAACATCATGTACGGAAACGACGAGGGCTCGCATAGAAACTTGATAAACGTTCCCGAATTCCAAAGAAGAGACAAAGTGCTCCAGTAAGGATCGGAAGCCAATCACCAAAAGAGGCATATGGCGTCAAATCGTTGGCCAATGGGAAATCAACCGTCGGCGCCGAAAGCATTTTTGTCTGGGGCGCCATCTCCGTAAGAATTCTGCCGTTTCCGGTAGCCAGAAAAGCACCGGCACGGCGGGATTCAAAGATAATTGGCCGGCCAAGAGAAACAGCCCAACATCGGACATTCTGCCAGAATTGGTTTTCCTCGATAGCAGTTCCTTTCGGTATATCCATCAGCACGATGAAGGCTTGGCCGGGAGCGCGAGCCGCGGATTTAAGAGCAGCAAATGACATCGCCTCATGATTGAGAAAAGGCACGAATCCCACATCCTTTAGCATAAAGTTACGCACACTTCCCGGCTGCTGGTTGGAAAAGGCCTGAAAAACAGGCTGATTTTGCCGTGGCGAAAAAAAGCTTCTGATCTCCGTTGGCAAGAAGACCGCGCAACCGGAGATTGGGGCATCAGGCCGAACCGCTTGACCTACCACTACGCCCACGTTGGGGGCCACTTCTTCGCGCCTGAGACGGCTGAACTGGTTCGAGGCGAGATTGATCCTTCGCCAAACGAGCAAATCGGTTCTGAGCGCGGCGGCTCCCGGCAAAACACTCGACAGACCTTCCACCGATTCGTCCGGGGACGCTGTCAGGCAGACCCTGAGCAGCAATGGTTGGGGAGCTCGTTGCCCGAGCCGGAATCCGGCTGCGGAGATAACGAAAAGGATCGCCAGCGTGCATATAACATCGAAACGAGCTGCCCAGCTTATCCTGCCCGGGCGCAGAACGAAACGCCGCGCGGCCAGAAAGAGGATCGCATTAGCGAAGACAGCGATAAAACTGAGACCGGCGGGGCCAGTTGCTTTCGCCAACTGCAAAAGGGGAAGGCTTGCCGCCACCGGCAATCCGGCGGGATTCCATGCGGGAAGGATCGTCCCCCGACCCCACTCTAAAAACGTCCAGGCGCCGGCGATCAAGGTTGCCAATCGCAAGTGTGAGGTGGAAATTCTCCAGGCCTCGGCATTCCCCGGCGCACCAACAAAGATGGGTTCAGGCCCCTTTTTTCGTTTGTTCTCGGGCGGCTTGGGCAGGGCCGGCGGACGGCAAAATCGCCAGAGGAACCAGCTCCAAATGACCGTCTGAAGCGCCAGGAAACCGAGAATGGTGCCGAACTCGTCGTAGCGGTGTTCTTTCCAGAGCCAGTGGAAACTCATGAGCCCATCGGCTGCAGCCAAGAATGCGCCCTGGAGGATGACCAGACCTGGACCGCCGGGGATGACCAACAACGAGACCAGGATCGGAACAAATGCGATCCAGATCAGCCAGGTGAAATTCCAAGGAGGCAAACAAAGAGCGATCAGTAGGCCACTCAAGGTGCTCAACACCAGCTGGCCAATCCAGGCAAATCTAATCAGAGCCTTCGTACTCGTGCTCGTGCTCATGCTCGAAAGGGAAAACGCCGAGGACCCGGGGTTCCTGCCCACGGATCGCGAGGACGCGATCCCTCCACTATAAGAGGTTCCGATTGTCTCGTCGGAATTGCACCCCGGACAGGGGGATTAAAGATGCTCATTGCGCCGTCCTTCGACATAGTTCGATTGCGCCTCGCCATACCGCCAGGATCACTAGCGGATAAATTGCCGGGTGGAACTGCTGAGGAAGCCAAGGCGAGGAAAGCATAAAAATAAGGGCTTCGCCCACCGCCAAAAACAAGTAAAGGCGGAGCCAGAACACTTGATTGGCCTGCACAAAAATCAACCCGATTCCTGCAATCAAATGGGTAGGAACAAGCCAAGCCAGGTTCCAGTTATTGTACGCTTGCCAATGTAACGTGTTCGCCGCAAGCACGACCAGGAATAAGCCGGTAAAGCCGAAAACGCCGTAGACCAAGGCTGAAATCATTCGAGAGGATCGGCGCCCGCGGAGGAGCCAGAGACCAACCCAGGCTGCCAATACCAGCCAGAAAACCGGTTCTGGATCGAGTATCCGGGGCATTCTCGGCAACGGTTGCGGCTGATAGAGCTGAATCCGCCGTTCGCCAAGCGAGGTATCATCGGTGCGCGATTGCAGCACGGCGGCTTCCAGGTTAGAGGGCAAGAAACAAGCCTCCCGGGGCTGGACAACACGATCAACCCCCGCGCCGAGTAAAAGGTAAATCCCGAATCGGATCCAAGGAATCCGCTCCAGATACGGATCCAACATCTGGCGGAAGGTAACTTTGTTTACAGTCCGATCGGCTACCGGCGCACCGATGACCTTTTCAAAAGCGTCCCGAATCCGGGTCGAACAGTTATCGAGCAGAAAATCATAACGATAAAAGCGGTTCTGCGGCAGCAGATTGGTTTCCAGGAAAAGGAACAAAGCCTGTTTCTGCTCCGGGCTCAGGTTCAATCTCACTTCTGAGACTCCCTGCCCGATCGCAGCGTGCTGCTCGATATCGGCCTGGCCTTCATCGACAGACAATTGATAAAGCAGATCACCTCTGGCAAATCGGAGGTAAAAATTATCGACCGTCATATCAAACGTGCCGAAATTATAAAGTCGATCAAACCCGAGCTCCGGATCCAGGATCCGGATGGCGCTATGTCCAAAGGCGGTATAGAGCTCCTCTCCTGGCGAATAGGTTATCAGCGAGACGGTTGCTGCCGGGCTAAGGTTCGGAAGGTCAAGACCAACCGACCTATCGGCGGCACGACTGGGAGCCGCGCCAACAATAACAAGACTGGCGATTAAGCAGGTGAAATAGCGCACTGTTAGGTTTGCCCGCCAAATCGCACGCCGCCTTAGGCAACATGCCAATTAGGGGATAGAGCCCTTTAAATAGACGGTTCCGTCCCTAATTAAAGTGGGAGTTCACGGATTTTTGGCGAAACCGCAGAAGCGTCGCGAAGAAAACAACCAGAAAGAGAGATGAGTCTGATGGCGCAGCCGCTAGAAATCTATGGTCATTGGAAAAGTGTTGCCGCGCCTATTTCTTAGTAGAATCCGTTCCGATTGGTGCATATCGTTCCCAGCTATGCTGGACTGGAGCCAGTGCCGGGTCGTTGAACGGGGCCGGGGCAGAACTAAGCCCATGTGGCGCTTCAAGGGAACGCAAGTTTCAGCAACTTTGCTGTTCGAAAATCTCGAAGACGGCGCAACCATCAATGACTTTCTAGAATGGTACCCAGGTGTCACCAGGGAACAGGTGCTCGCCGTTTTGGAATTCGCCGAACGGAGTCTAGTGGACGGCGCTTGGTAGCGCCTCGCGATGACAAATGACAGATGACAAGTAGGGGACGCACCGCGCATTATATTGCAGAGTGTCGCGTGGCCTGGGTAATAACAGACGGCTCCAGAGAATTGCCCTAACCTCAGCCAACGCTCGGATATCATTTTGGGGGCACCTTGCAATTTGTTCTATGTCAGATGTCATTTGTAATGAGGAAGGACTATGAAGGAACCGATTTACATCGTCGATGGCATCCGCACCCCTTTTGCCAAAGCCGGGACCGTTCTCACGGAGATTGACGCAGTAGAGCTGGGAAAAACGGTCGTTAGTCAGTTGATTGCGAAAACCGGGCTTGCACCGGAAAAAATTGAGGAAGTGATCTTCGGCTGCGTTGGCCAGCCGCCGGAAGCCCCTAATGTGGCTCGCGTGATTGCCCTCCGTGCCGGAATCCCCGCTTCGGCGCCGGCGGCTACCGTTCATCGAAATTGTGCCTCCGGGTTCGAAGCAGTCACTCAAGCTGCGGAGAAAATAATTGCCGGACGCGGTGACATCTTTCTGGTCGGCGGCGTAGAAAACATGTCACGTATCCCGCTCTTTTACTCTTATCCTGCGGCCAAGAAGTTCAGCGATTTCGCCAGAGCGAAGGATCCAGCGCAAAAGGTGCGCGCAGCCGCCCAGTTCCGGGTGACGGACTTTCGCCCGCAGATTGGGCTACAGCTGGGTCTTTCCGATCCAGTTTGCGGACTTAACATGGGAGAAACAGCGGAAAATCTGAGCCGCGACTTCGGGATTACGCGTGACGAACAGGACGAGTTTGCGCTGCGCTCGCATCATCGGGCGATTGCTGGTCGGGGGGCCCTGGATCAAGAAATCACGCCGGTGTATCTACCTAAAAGCAAGAACGGCAAAACCTTCTTCGGTCAGGACAACGGACCGCGAGAGAACCAGACCATGGAAGCTTTGGCCAAACTCAAACCAGTGTTCGAACCGAACATCGGGACGGTAACCGCCGGGAACTCGTCCCAGATCACAGATGGCGCGGTGGCCCTTCTACTAATGACGGAAAAAGGCTTACGAGAATCCGGGTTAACACCTTTAGGGCGGCTGCTCGGCTACGCCTACGTCGGGCTCGATCCGTCTCGAATGGGCTTGGGCCCGATTTACGCAATCAATCGCGCTGAGAGGAGCACGGGCCTTGGATTGAAGGACGCTGAGGTCATCGAGATCAACGAAGCTTTCGCCGCACAAGTGCTGGCCTGCCAGAAAGCGGCGGTTTCTCCTGAATACTGCCGTAATAGCCTTGGGCGGGAATCGGTTCTGGGCGAGATTCCCGATGAAATCCTCAACGTAAACGGCGGCGCCATCGCGCTTGGTCATCCGGTTGGGGTGACGGGATCGCGCTTGGTTTTGACTGCGCTAAAAGAATTACATCGCAGGGGAGCTAACCGGGCGCTGGCATCCCTTTGTGTCGGAGGCGGCCAAGGCGGAGCGCTTTGGCTAAGTAGAAATTAGCATTACTTCACGCGTGGAAACCAAAGTGAACCAGAACATCAAGTCGGAAGTCCGTTCAACCGGTATTGCGTTTTTTATTTTCGATCGCCCTGGCTCGACAGCTAACCTGTTTGATCGAAGCACCTTGGAAGAGCTCAAATCGCTCCTCGATACGCTCGAGAACGAAAAGTCAATCCGGGGCCTGGTTATCACGTCGGCCAAACCAA
>JAFAVN010000314.1 GCA_019242435.1 Verrucomicrobiota bacterium
CTTTATAGCAGCCGTAGCGTAGAAATGATGAGCTCCGTTAGGAGCGGCATCCAAGGCCATGGACCCGAAGGTTACCAATCTTCCCAAACCGATATCGCTCCTCCGGAGCTGGTCTTTTTCATGCGTCGGGATCTATAAAGACCTGGCTCCTCCGGAGCCGCTTTTACCACCTCATGTTCTTCAACAGTCTCCTAAGGAACTCTGAGCCCTTGCAGCCAACTTCGCATCAAATCGACCTCTATCTGAACCGGACGAGCGCGATTCTCGGACGACGACGCGGGCTCACTGGCAGCCAGTCTTCGTGAACCGCTGGCTATTGTCCGACCGGATGGATTCTGAAGCACATAATTAAAGGCGAGCGAAGAACGCCCACTAGTCGGGCGCACCGTCACCCCTGGGGGCCCGGCTGTACGACGGCCGGCCAGATTGATATCCGTATACTGCAAGTTGAGCGTATGGCCGGGGAATCGCCTGGCCATTACCGGTCTTAGCGCGCTGGTCACGTCTCGAGTAAAGATCGGTTGTGAATGTTGGGTGTCTCGACCGTTGATGCGAAAGTCGGTAAATCTTCCTGGATTAACAAAATCAATTCTGACCGCCGCTGGGGCGGATGGGGGGGTGTTGGAGACAGGCCGTTCGTCTCTAGCACAGCCGAAGGTCCCAAGGAGAATTCCGAGGCCGCAGATTGTGTAAAGCCTTAGTTTCATAAGCACATTCTCATCCGACCGTGTTGGAAGCCGAGAGACCGAGCATCAACAGCGCAAAGCCATGGAAAAGTAAGCTGATGCCAAAAAAGAAACCTAGTATCCAGACAGAACCGGTAGGCCAGTGAGCATAGACCATCAGGCCGAGCGCCAACGTGACGATCCCGTTGAGCAACAGAGGAATCCAGCCCATTTGCTGCCGAATCTTGAGCGCGCCGAATATGGCGAAAGCGCCTTCGACTATCAAAAAGACGGCGAAGATGAGGGTAAGAATGCGCAAGCCGGAGGGGACACAAGAGAGCAAAGCCAGGCCGGCGACGATGCGAACTAGGGCGAAGACAGCATTGAGGCCCCGAGTAGCGACATCTTTGCCGAAGATAGCGATCAATAGGGAGATGATGCCGCTCACCAGGGCAAATACCCCGAGCAGCCACACGATCAAGAATGAGAAAAGAATCGGCGAGCTCAAAGCCAGAAATCCCAGAATGAGCGAGGCAACGGCCCCGGTGATCAGCCAAGCCCTGCCTTTAATGTACATTGACGAGTTTCTAAGGGTTTGGTGGTCGGCAGGCAAGGATGATATTTGCGGTTCGAAAGCCGCTCGGCCGGCGCTTCGCCCTACCGGCAAGTCTCAATATTCAGATCGCGGCTTGCGCGCTAAAACCTCCTTGTCCAAATGAAGGGCGGTCGACTCCTCCGGTGGATTCGGGCCGCGATGCAGACTATACATTTTGCGAATTATTTCCATTTCGTCCTTAGTCATGCGTTCGCGCTGGCGGAGATGCTGAGCCCAAGATGGGACGATAACTTCCATCTCGAAGCGGTTCGGTTGGGCTAAATCGGTTTTTAAATGCCAACCATACGCGCCGTTCCGCAGATAGATCAGCCGAGCTTTGCCCGTCAAATCGAAAAAATCGTCTCGCCGATCCGCATCGACCTGGAACTTTGTTAAAATGGAAAGCGGGCCCTCCTGTGGTCCAGACAATCGAGGCGGATTATTGCCAAATATCGACACCGGCGCGGGTTCGAGATTCAAGTCTTGCGTGAAGTCGATCGACAATCGATAGGCAGGGAGGCGAGTGATGATCATGGCGATTACTGCCAGCCCGGCTGCTGCCAGAAACGGATAAACAAATCCGAAGTTAGCAGCTGCTACTCCCCAGACTGCGCTCCCCAACGCGGTTGCTCCTTGAGAGACCATAATGATCGTCGCGTTCATGCGCCCGCGCGCCCAGTCAGGCATGGCAAGCTGACCTGCTATCCAAAGCTCCGTTGATGCCAGAGTCCATCCGACGCCTGCCAGTGCCGCCACCACCAGGAACAGCTTCGTCCAGCGAATAACTGCCATGAGCAGGCAAACCAAAACCAAAGCTGAATCTGCATAGGTCGTCACCCTTTGGGGGGAATAGCGGGAGCGTGCCCATGGAATAATGAAAATGGAAGAAATGACTGAGCCAATTGCCATGCTAGTGAACAAAAATCCCAGATTGGCAGGCTCGAGATGTAACTCCTCCAGGCCAATAACCGGCATCAATGCCGAGATTATAGAAATGAAGAATGAAAATATCGCGCTCCGTGCCAGGATGATCCTGATTCCTGGAGTGTACCGCACATAACGAATCGCGGTGATGAACGACTCGAAAAAGCTTTCGAGCGGAAGGTGCGACTGCGGTCTCTGTCGTTTCCACAACAGGATGGCCGCCAAAACCAAAAGGAAAGCCATCCCGTTAAGGGCAAAGATTGAGTTTGCTCCAATTAGCGGAATCAAAATTCCGCCAAGGGCAGGTCCGACAATGCCGGCGACATTCATCTGCAGTTGACTGAGGTTATTCGCACCGGGCAACTCTTTGGCGGGAACCATTTCTGCGATAACCGCTGAGGAGGCTGGCGACCCAAACGCAAAACCGGCTCCGAAGAGGAATGCGCTGGCAAGAACAAGGTAAGGACTCAGCAGGTGCACAAATCCAAGGAGCGCCAACCCCATCGCGACAGCGGCTTGCCAGATGCTTACTCCGCACAGCATCCTCTTGCGGTCCACCAGATCGGCAATAGCACCTGCCGGTAGCGTGAACAGAGCGAAAGGAAGCGACGACACAGTTGCCATCAGTGAAAGAAGCAACGTCGAGTCCGATTTATTCAGAGAATTCAAAACCCAAAATGCCGCGGTGCCGTGTGCCGTAATGGCGGCGCCAGAGATCAGATTTGCCAGCCAGAGCCTTCTGAAGGCGGCGTTTCGTAACGCAGTCCAGGTTGATGCTTCAGTCATAGCGGTGCTTCAAGGTCAACCTGACCTCGAAACGGTCACTCCGAAGGGTGTCGGCGTTGTTCGCCGCACGCTCTTTGGCCTGAATAGCGCACGGATTCAGCGAACATGGCGGGGGTCGGTTTCGAAAGACGGTGACACGAGCGTTCTGTGCGTGTCCATGGCAAAATGGGCAGAATCGGCCAGTTTCAGCAAAATTACCGGGCCAAGGCCCAGCACAACCTCTAGTATTTTTCCGGAACGAAACGGAAGAGGTGGTCTGGTTTCTGGTAATCTTTTGCTTTTTCCCTCGAAGGAAGAGTCACCTTCTGCCTGGGTGTATCCTCGTACGGTATCAGACTGAGAAAATGCGCGATGCAATTTAATCGTGCCCGTCGCTTATCATCGGCATCGACGACACACCATGGCGACTCGGTAGTGTCTGTAGCCGCGAACATAGCATCTCGCGCCCGCGCGTAGTCATACCAGCGGCGGTGCGATTCCAGATCCATTGGGCTGAGCTTCCAGATTTTACGCGGGTCATTGATCCGCTCCGAGAACCTGCGGGTCTGCGCTTCCTGGCTGATTTCGAACCAATATTTGATCAGTGTAATTCCCGCTTCAATCAGATCCCGCTCCCATGCCGGACACACTCTAAGGAACCGCTCGTATTCTTCGTCTGTGCAAAATCCCATTACCCGCTCTACGCCGGCTCGATTGTACCAGCTGCGATCGAAAATGACGACTTCACCCGCTGCCGGCAAATGTTGGAAATAGCGTTGAAAGTAGATCTGCGAGCGTTCCCGCTCGGAAGGAGCCGGGAGGGCGACTACCCGAAATACGCGAGGGCTCACCCGCTCAGTGATCCGTTTGATGACTCCGCCTTTCCCGGCCGCATCCTTGCCTTCGAAGACAACCACAATGCGTGCTCCGACATGTTTCACCCAGAATTGTAGTTTAACTAACTCAGCATGAAGCTTCGCAATCTCCCCTTCGTATTCCTTGCGCTTCAATTTGGGGCGAGGCGCTGACGGTTCGCACTGATCGTCTTGAACATCGTGGGATTTGTTCTTTCGCTTCTCGTCCATAGTACGCTGTTCCTCACAAAACCGTCATCGTCCGGCCAAGGCACTGGCCGCCAGCCGCTACTAACTAGCCGCCACGAAGATGGTCCCGAGACAGATCAAGCTTACACCGATCCAAAGATCTTTCGTCATTTTCTCTCGCAAAAACAGGCACGCTGCCAAGGCGAGAAGCACGCGCTCCAGCCCTTCAAAGGGATAAAGGAAGCTGAGATCAAATCGGTGTAAAAGTGCCAGCCACGTACAGAACCCCAGGGTCATTGCTAAAACACCAGCGGCGAGATCGAGCAACCGCCGCGCTCGCGGAGATTTCACCTGCTCGGACATCGCGCGTTTAAAGAAAAGCTGACCGGCGACGGAACAGCTCGCGTAAAATACGATGAGGCAGAATAGGAAGAGGGTCATATTTTCTCCTCCACTCGGGCCAAAGGCCTCGCAATGAAGCCGGCGCCGAGTGCGATCAAGCTAATACCAACCCAGCGACGGATTGAAATTTCCTCGCCGAGAAAAATCCATGATCCGATTGCCACCATTATGTGGTTGGTTGCCGCGAGGTTAAATGCGACGACAAGAGGAACGGATTTGAGCGCGTATAGCCAAGAGAGAAGCGACATCAGCATCGCAAGTACACCCGCCAAAACCCAGAAAGAGAAAAGATTGGAAAGCGTGTACCATGGCAGACCAGACTGGGAGTCGACTCCTAGTTTCAGAAAAACCTGTGCGGCGGCCGTGAGAACGATACTGATAAAAAGTTGCAGATAGGGATTGAGGAATCCCGACCTGCCGGGGACTTCCCAATTGGCCAGGCCCTTACTTAAGAATCCAGGCGCTTCCTTTCGCTGTTCTTTCATTGATCGATCCCAGTTCCAGTCCACTTCGTGTTCGACGAGTTCTTGACCCAGATCATCAAAAAAATAGCACCGGATCACCCGCCTCTCGATGAGTTTCGAGTCGTTTTCTCACATAGCAGCCGACGCTGGCCGCGAACTTTGGGCAGCGCCCGGACCTCGAGCCGGTAGAGTTGTGCGGGGAGCGACATACTCTTGACACTTGAGAGGCTGGATCCGAGAATCCCGAGTCAGTTCATCAGGAGGCTAAAGATGAAAGTCCTCGCTTACTCAAAATGGGATGCAATTGCTGTACTCTGCGGCGTGCTTCATTTCGCGTACGTTCTCACGTTTTTCTTGATCTTTCCGTATGCCCCCTGGTGGGTGTTGATCGGCATGGGACTGATCTATTCGGTGAGTGTTTCGTGGAACATCAACGGGGTTTCCCACAACCACATTCACAATCCCTTTTTCACTTCGAGAATTCTGAATCGATTGTTCAGTATCATGGAATCGGTGACTCTGGGGATTTCGCAAACGTTCTACAAACATGTGCATCACCGGCACCATATGGGGAATAGCGACAGACCGGACGAGAACGGCCATTGTCACGACTGGATTTCTATCTATCGCCACGGGCACGATGGGGAGGCAGAAAATCCCTGGAGGTATATTTTCTTGAGCTATTTGCGGGAGGACCCAAAGGCAATCTACCGCGAAATTAAAAGGAAGAATCGAGTCGACGCGCGGTGGGGCATTATTGAAATAGTGGTTTTGGGGGCCACCATTGCCATCGGCTTTTTGTTAAACTGGAAATTCTGGATTTTCTTTCTCCCTTTCTATTATCTCGGGCACTGCTGCACCTATCTGAACGGTTATTTTCTCCACTATGGGGGTAATCCGGATAAGCCCATCGCCTGGGGTGTAAGCTCTTACAACAAGATTTACAATCTGCTCTGGTTTAACAACGGATACCACGCTGAGCACCATTTTCGGCCGAAGCTGCATTGGACGAAGATGCAACAACTGCACGAGGAGATCGGGGAGGCTCAGCGTCGAGAGGGAGTTCGGGTAATCGAACCTCCCCATGCTCTTGGATTTCTGGATCCTAATCTGCCGTGGAAGCAGGTTGCGGGCGCGTCGACGCAGGGTGCCTCCTCCGAAAAGCAAGCCACGCGCGAGATCTGACCCAGCCCGGGGCCTAGATTTAGGCTTCATCGATCACAGTTCCGCGTGTGCACAAATGAACTCTAAGTAGCCACGCGAATGCGGCTGCTCTGCGCCGGTCGGATTTTGCGGCCACGAATACCTTTCGCCCCGTGTCTCTCTCTCATTATTCCGCCCTACCACTGTTCCACTCTTCCAATCTTTCATCGCTCGAGCGTCTCGTTGGTTTGACCGGAAAGACGCTACAGAAGGTGAAACGAGTGGCGGCGTTGCTGTTACCAATCTGCCTGGGCGCTTGCGTCCATTTGGAGAACCAAGGCGTTACGTCTTCCCCTTTGGCGGCTGCCGAGCTGCGCCTCACACGCGCAGAGAGACAGAGAGCGGATGCTGCGAAACGGGGGGCGGAATACCTGGCGATCGTTGAAACTGCTCAGCAACAGGTAGTATCCACTCCTGCGGCAGATCCGGCCCATTCTTCGGCTCTCAGGATTTATAATCGCGCTACCGCGGATCTGGCGAGGGATTTGCCGGCGCTGATTGAGCGCCAACCAAATTCGAAGACTCTGGTTCTGACGGAGCCCGGAACAGGTCAGAGCGAGCGATTGCGCCTGGAGTCGGGACGGCATGCCGAATACTCACCAGCCTATTTTCAGAAGATCCTGGTAGCAGATCAGATCGATCAGAGTCGCATGCCCGAACATGCGACTCGCGACGGTCTTGGAGGAACCGTGGTAGGAGTCCACCGCGGCTCGCGGTCGGGTCTGTCGCCGCCTCGACTTGAACCTCAGAAAGGTATCCGGGCAACGATGACAGCGGTGGTTGACGCTGAGCCTTTGCCCAAAGGCGAGGCGTCCATTCGGCTATTGGATCCCACCACGGTCGACACCGTGGTTCTGAACCAGAAACCTTATGCGTTGGCCGGAGATTTCACTGCCGCTCAGGCGTCCTACGGGCGGATCAACCAAAACTGGATCGGCCTGATGAACATGATCCGCGGCGAGAACATGCGGGGGGCTGCCGGCTTATTGTTAACCCAGCCATATAATAGCGAGAAAATCCCATTAATCTTTGTCCACGGGCTCCTGTCTTCCGCATATATATGGCAAAACGTCGCCGGTTCGTTAATTGCCGACCCGGAAATTCGACGCCACTATCAGTTCTGGGTCTTTTCCTATTCAACCGGAAATCCGATCACTTTCTCGGCCATGCTATTAAGGCGAGATCTCGCTTATGCCGAAAGCAAATATCACTTTAAGCAAGTCATTTTAATCGGGCACAGCATGGGCGGTATCATCTCCCGGTTACAAGTTACCAACCCGGGACGAGTACTCTGGGACGGGATTTTCGGAGCAAAAGCAGATCAGCTATACGCTTCCCAACCGGCGGATTCAACCGTCAAACAGGCACTTCTGTTCTCACCGAATCCGACAGTGAAGCGAGTGGTGTTCATAGCAACACCCCATCGCGGAAGTGCGCTTTCCACGGGCTTCATCGGCGCACTGGGAATCAAACTGATTCGGCTCCCGATCAAGGTTCTGGATGCCGTGCCACACGCCGTCGTCGTCGCCCTGGCACCGAATAACGATCCCAGGAAATTTCGGCCGCCAACCAGCATATCGGGATTATCTCCGAAAAATCCATTGCTCCTCGCTCTGGATAAGCTTCCTATCGATGCTCCGCATAATTCGATCATCGGAGATCGAAGTCGAGGTGATACGCCCAAAAGCTCAGACGGCGTTGTTCCTTACTGGAGCTCACATCTCGACTCGGCACAATCGGAGCTGATCGTTCCGACGGGGCATGGCGCCATGGATCATCCCAAGTCTATCCAAGAGATCCGTCGAATTCTCCTGGAAGAGGTCGGCGACATTAAGCCGCGCAAAGAAGTAGTGCCAAAGTACGGTAGCAGCCTTCTGCCAGCCAACTACCAAGCGATGCAGTAACGTCAGCCCAACTTTGCCCCAAAGTACAATTTACCTGAGGACGGCAATTTGCGAGAGAAACCCAATGAAACCATCATCGGGGTTGGCTTGGATCACCTGCGTGTTCCGACTGGCGGGAATCGGCTTGATGTTCCTTTGCGCTTCAGCAACGCCGGCGGTTAAGGCAGATCCTGCTGCTCAGCCCGCGCCAGGATCGGGTGGAAAGGGTGCCGCCCCACCGGCAATGGCCTGGGTTCCCGGTGGCGAGTTCACCATGGGAACTGACGATGTTCGTAGTTTTCCTAACGAGCGGCCGGCGCACCGAATGAAGATCGATGGATTCTGGATGGACGAGCACGACGTCACCAACGCAGAGTTTGCCCGGTTCGTCGAGGCGACGGGTTATGTCACTACCGCGGAAAAGAAACCGGACTGGGAGGAGATGAAGAAGGAACTTCCGCCCGATACACCCAAACCCGACGATAATGTGTTAGTACCTGGATCGTTAGTCTTCACGCCCAGCTCGCACCCGGTGCCGCTTGATGATCTTTCCGCGTGGTGGCGCTGGGTACCTGGAGCCAGTTGGCGTCACCCTGAAGGTCCAGATAGCAATGTCGCGGCAAGAGAGAACCATCCAGTGGTTCAGGTTTCATGGTATGACGCCGTAGCATATGCCAAGTGGGTAGGGAAACGGCTTCCAACTGAGGCTGAGTGGGAGTTTGCCGCTCGGGGCGGCTTGGAGGGAAAACGTTATGCCTGGGGTGACGAGTTCCGACCAAACGGCAAGTACATGGCAAACACCTGGCAAGGCCTGTTTCCGGTAACCAACACGGCCGAAGACGGATTTGTCGGCACCTCACCCGTGAAATCTTTTCCGCCCAATGGATACGGGCTCTATGACATGGCCGGCAACGTCTGGCAATGGTGCAGCGATTGGTATCGCGTGGACGCGTTCACCCAAGTCGTCATGAAACTTGCAGACAAAAGCGTGTGTCGAGATACCGGAGGACCCAATGAGAGCTGGGATCCGGCTGATCCGAATGCGCCGAAGCGGGTTGTTAAGGGTGGCTCTTTTCTATGTAATCCGTCATATTGCGAGAGCTACCGACCTAGCGCAAGACGAGGTACCCCTCCGGACACCGGGTCATCTCACACCGGATTTCGTTGTGTCCTGTCGACGGATGCCGTATCGCGGGCGGCCGGTGCAAAGCCGCAGTGAGAGGGCGCTTGTTGATAAGCATCAAAGGTCACCAGGTTTTGTCCCGGGAAGATTGGATAATCGTGGCTTGGTTCCGCGGACGGTGGATTGGAAAACGGCTCCAGAGGAGCCAGATCTTTATAGATCCCGACGCATGAAAAAGATTAGCTCCGTAGGAGCGATATCGGGTGGGGAAGATTGCTAACCTTCGGATGCATGGCCTTGGATGCCGCTCCTAGCGGATCCGATTACTTCTACGCTACGGTTGCTATAAAAATTTAGCTCCTACGGAGCCAGTCGGGCTCGGCCAAATAGGGTCGAGAAACCGCTCATGTTTTTCAGCAGAAAACGGCTCCAGAGGAGCCAGATCTTTATAGATCCCGACCCAAAAAAAGACCAGCTCCGTAGGAGCGATATCGGTTGGGGAAGATTGGCGGCTTCGGGTGCATGGCCTTGGATGCCGCTCCTAGCGGAGCTCATCGCTTCTACGCTACGATTGCTATAAAGATTTAGCTCCTACGGAGCCAGTCTTGGGCTCGGCTAAAAACAGGGTCGAGAAAAACCGCTTCACATTTTTTAACAAAAAACGGCTCCAGGGGAGCCTAATCTTTATAGATCCCGGCGCAAAAAAAAGACAGCTCCGGAGGAGCGATATCGGTTGGGGAAGATTGGTTGCTATAAAGATTGGGCTCCTATGGAGCCAGTCTCAGGCTCCGCTAAAAACAGGGTTGAGAAACCGCCTTGGATGCCGCTCCTAACGGAGCTCATCGCTTTTACGTTACGATTGCTATAAAGATTTAGCTCCTACGGAGCTAGTTCTGGGCTCCGCGAAAAACAGGGTCGAAAAAGCGCCTCACGTTTTTTAAGCTAAAAACAGGGCGAGAAAAAGCGCCTCACGTGTTTTAACAAATTACCTTGTCGGCCCGCACCTATGCTCACCTCCTGCTAGCGTTGAGAACTAACGTTGACCTCTCGTGGA
>JAFAVN010000553.1 GCA_019242435.1 Verrucomicrobiota bacterium
ATGTCCGAAGAAGACTGGGATCTCGTTGTCGATACGAATTTGAAGGGCGCCTTCCATTTTATCCAGAACCTCCAACGCCCGATGATGAAGCAACACTACGGAAGGATAATCAACATCACATCGATCAGCGGGATTATTGGGCAAGCCGGCCAGGTGAACTATTCGGCCAGCAAGGCAGGTCTGATCGGTCTAACAAAAGCCTTGGCTCGCGAAGTCGCCGGCCGGCAGGTCACCGTCAATGCGGTGGCGCCGGGTTTCATCACGACGGATATGACCAAGGATCTTCCTGAAGCCGTCCGCCAACAGATGCTCGAGCACATCCCGCTACGAGCTTTCGGCGAAGTCGCAGATGTCGCGGCTGCAGTAGCCTTTCTCGCCAGCAAAGAAGCCAGATACATCACGGGACAGGTGCTGACCGTCGACGGCGGCTTGACGATGTGAGCGTGCCGGTAAGTCAGAATCGCGAAGTTCGAATCGCGAATGGTTCTTAATCATTTGTAGCGAGGCTCCCTTGGGCCGAGCCTGTGATATTGCGAACGCGCTAGCCGCCGCAATCGCGGGAAAAGCGAACAGCCGCTTTCAATACAGCATGGCTTCCGCTGGCGGATCAGTAGGAGCGACCGAAGCCGCCTTCAAGACGACCTTTGTCTTGTCTCCACTGGTCACATATTCCGGTTGGCCGATGACTTTAACCCAGGACATATCCGGAATGCTGACCGGCTTATCGAGCTTCACCGGGACGGAGATAGGACGAGCGTCTGCCGCGCAGCAGACGATAAACATGCGGACTAACTTGAATTGAGTCTTGTCTGACGCCGGCAAACATTGGCCGATGACCTCTATCGTCTTTCCTGTAAACGTCTTACGAAGGCTTTGTTCGGCCTCGCTGTAAAGGAGATCGCTGACCTCAAGAGCAACATTGCCATCGGCTGCTCGAGGCAGATACTGGTCACTACTATCATCGCCAGGGGATGGATTCTGCCCCTGCCCCGACCCAAGCGGATCTGGCCCAGCGCTGTTATCCTGAGGCAAAGGCGGTTCCACCGAGCTCTGATTTTTGTCTCCACCCAACGCTGTGGACGGAATCACCGGTTGATCCGGATTTTTGACCGAGCTTCGGACCGGCAACCGGCTGCCGTCTTGCACAAATCCTCGATTTAAAATTGCTTGTTGGTCATAACTATCTTTCGAAAGGACACTCCCAGCCACCAAGGGCAGTGCGATCACTCCGAAAGCAACCACGGCCCGGACCGGGTTTCGTGGATTGCCGTGAATACATTGCCCGTCGATACAACAATCCATGGACTTTCTGGTAACGAGGTAAACAGCACCGGCGATGCAAAAACCGATACCACCGCCAAGCACCCACGGCCGAAACTGCGGGTGAAGGTATTGATCGATCCGGCCGTTTAGAAAAAACGCGACCAGAACTCCCCCCAACCCTAACAATGTGGCTCCATTAAAAAGCTTAGCCGCCCATCTTCGCATAAATCAGAGGTAACAGCGCGACCGAGAGTAGCCCGACAATCAAGAAAAGTCCAATGCCGAGGAGCACGACCGCTCGCTTCTTTAACAAAGCGCTGTACAGGAAAAAGAGTTTAAGGTCAAACATCGGTCCGAACACCAGGAAGGCCATCCGTGCCGGCATTGGAAACGCAACGAAGGTAGCAGCAATGAATGCATCCGAAGTGCTGCAGAGCGTAAGAATAGCGGAGATCACCATCATCGCGGCCACTGATAAGACCGGGTTCGATGCCAGCGGCAGAATGATCCGTTGATCGACGGCCGTATTGAAAACCGATGCTACAGCGGCACCGAGCATGAAGTACATCGCGGTATCAATGAAATCATCGCTTGCCAACTGCACTGCGCCGATCAGGCGCTGGAAAAAACCAGTACGAGCGCCCAGACCGGGTGCTTCCGGCATGGCTGCTATCCGGAGAGAAGGGCGGCGACGGGAACTCGGGGAAAGTACTCCTGTACTCAGAATCCGTGCCGGGTCGAGCCGGGACACTGCTAGACCAACTAAAACAGCGACTACATAGCCGCTCACCATCCGGATGACGGTGTTTGCACCAGGCTGTTGTCCTCGAAAAGCCGCAAACGTACTAATCGCAACCAGCGGGTTAACAATCGGTGAGGCTAGCATGTAAGTGATTCCGCAAGACAACGGTAAGCCCTTGTCGAGCAAGCGCCTCACCACCGGTACGACTCCGCACTCGCATACCGGAAATACCAAGCCAAGCAAACCGCTGACCAACGTCGCTAAGAAACGATTCTTCGGCAAAAGCCGAGTGATCGCGCGGGACGGAACGAAAGCGGCGATCAATCCGGAGATCAACGAACCAACCAATACGAACGGCAGGCCTTCGAAAGCCAGGGCCAAAAAAGAATACCAGAAGTTTTGCCAACTAAAATTAAACCAGCTCATTCAGTACCGCGAACGAACGCCGATAAGCAACCGCCTATGAACAAAGTTTTGCAACCACGGATATGGACAACTTTCAACTGCGAATGAGTGCGAAAAGTACCAGACCACTAATACACGGGGAAAATATGGAAAAAAGGCACAGCCAAACTTCGTGTTCATCCGCGTCCATTCGCGGTTATCCTCCGGTATACGCGGGCAGGATGGTGCCGCGAACTTCGCCGAAGCCGACACGGTAATTGTCGCCTTGCGCGTATCCAGTAAAGATGACCGTGTCGCCGTCCTCTAGAAAGCAGCGTTTCTCGCCGTTGGGCAGCCGCAGCGGTTCCTTACCGCCCGAGGTCAGCTCTAGCATGCTGCCATACGCGGCCGGGCCGGGCCCGCTGATGGTCCCACTCGCCAGCAAATCACCTATTCTCAGATTGCAACCCGTTACTGTGTGGTGCGCCACTTGTTGGCCGATAGTCCAATATAGTTCTTTGAAGTTAGTCCTACTAACAACTGCCGGTGCCGGCATGCTGGCGGTCTGAAGTTGCACCTCGAGCCGGATATCGTAGGCGGTGCGCGCATCGGAACGAAGGTACGATAACGGAGCCGGATCCTGTACCGGAGCGGTCGTTCTAAACGGGCCTAATGCCGCCAGCGTGACTACCCAGGGACTAATGCTGGTTCCGAAATTCTTGGCTGAAAATGGGCCGAGCGGGACATATTCCCATCGCTGGATGTCGCGTGCACTCCAGTCGTTGACCAGTACCATTCCAAATAAATGTTGGTCAGCACCTTTAATTGGAACGGGAACACCCAGCGAATTTTCGGCGCCTATAAAGTAGCCGACTTCAAGTTCGAAATCGAG
The DNA here is from genome assembly GCA_019242435.1 of Verrucomicrobiota bacterium. GTDB lineage: Bacteria > Verrucomicrobiota > Verrucomicrobiia > Chthoniobacterales > JAFAMB01 > JAFAVN01. The sequence goes on from JAFAVN010000553.1 coordinate 3,282, forward strand.
CTCTCGGCTAGCTTCAAAGTGCGGTTCCGCCTCGGTCGCCCGCTTGATCTGACCGCAGGGCCGCCGAATCGCTGTGCCCGATAAAACGATACTGCTAGCCCGGCCGTGATAGGCGACCGGGAGGTATACCCAATTCGGCAAAAGAGCAGTGTTCTCGCCGCGAAAGATCCTGCCAACATTCGCGGCATGGCTCTTTGAGGAATAAAAATCGGTGTAATCACCGATACTGACCGGAAGATGCAGCCTGACCTCCTGTGCTGGGATTAATGCGCGCCGTCGTAATTGATCATTGCTGCGCAGGGCGAGTGTCTGTTCGTCTAACAAATACAGCAAGGCAGCCCGAACTTCGCGCCAATTATCTTCACCTTGGGCTATAAAGGCATTCAGATCACGGCGCGCAAATACCCCGGACCGGCTGCATCTAACTTCGGAAGTTTCAGATGACGATCGCGCATCGCTACCCGGCAACAGGTTCGCTGCTTCCAATTCAGCAAGGTCCAGAACAAAATCACCAATAGCTACCCCAACCCGCGGCTCCTTTTCTGGAGTGCTGAATATACCATATGGCAAATTCTGGATGGGAAATGGATGCTGTTCGGGGATCGGGAGGAAGGAACGCATGAGGCGGAGAGTAGCAGTAATCAGTAATCAGCAATCACTGATCAGTAAAGGAGGCGCCCCGCTTTTGACCGGATCGCCAAATCCAAATACTGATCAGCGACGACTGATGGTTGCCGATCAGTGGTCACGAGATCCACCCGAGTCGACCAGACCCGCTCAATAAAGTTCGGGACGGGAGTTCAGGAACTCTTGCAACTGCTCCCGGGTTGGGATGCCCCGTTGGCCGCCAGGTTGCGTCGCTTTTAACGCGGCCGCGGCGCTAGCCACTCGGACACACTGCTGCAGGGTATGTCCTTGAATCAGGGCAGCCGCGTAAGCTCCATGGAACACATCACCGCAACCAGTGGTATCGACTGTTTTAACCTTGAAAGCACGCTCGTGTCTCACCACATCATCCGGTCCTAAAAACCAGCTGCCTTTAATGCCGTGAGTGATCACGACCGCTTTGCGATCGACGCGCCAAAGCGCCTTCGCTGCCCGGTCCGGAGTTGTCTCGCCGCTCAAGCGCTCCGCCACCTCGTTGGCCATAACCAGGTGATCAACTAAGCGCAGCAATTCGGAAAACCGGGGATCATCGACCTCTTCGAGATCGGCAACCACTGGGATCCCAGCCGCCCGGGCAATAGACGCTGCCCGCAGGTTTCCCGTCATCCCGTATTGATCGAGAAAGAGAACACCCGCAGATCGGATCACGGACTCGTGCGGTAGCAGATCGTCCGCACCAATCTCGCCTTCGATTGAATAAAAAATGTTCCGGGTGTCAGGCCCGACGACAATTACCGAACAGGGAACCGGCGCACTTTCGCTTTTTGGAACGAATGAAACATCTACTTTCTCGCGCCGAAAGTTCTCCTCAACGATCCGGCTTAACTCGTCAAATCCAAGCCTCCCGGCGAAGGCGCACCGGGCGCCCAACCGCGATGCCGTGATCAATGCGGTACCGGTCAGCCCGCCACATTGCCGTTCCCGTTTAATAACGCGCACCTTAGTGTCAGCCGCGGGGAAATGGGGTACGTACAGAAGGTCATCAACGGCTACACAGCCGATTCCAAGGATATCCCAGGATTTGGAGGTCATCGGAAAGTATGGCGGGTGGAGACTAAATAGCTCAGCGCCGATTGCCCGCAAATGGCGTGTACTGCCCGAAACTTATCCATAAGCACTATTGACCTTTCGGCAAAGCCGGACGTGAATGACAAAATGATCAAGGACAAACCGAACCCAGGTATTCGCTCGATCCGGGCAGCGCGCGGCATCAGCCAGCTGTTGGTTTGGGTGAGCGTCGCGGTTATCGCGGGCGCCGCCAGCGCGACGGATTTCCAGAGCTTAGCAAAACAGGGATACCGTTGGGTTATCGTCAATGGTCCTTACGCGTGTCCAAAAAAAGAAGACGCGGAGAAGCTCGCAGGGGCGAAGAATGTTTCATCGGATCTTGAGCTGCAGGACAGAACGCATGCTTACTTTCTGCTTCCAGGAATGATCGTCCTGGTCTTGGAAAATGATGCTTCCAGAGGCCTTTCTCGCATTCGGGCATCTGGAATCGTGGTCGATCTTTGGGCTCCGACCCGATATCTCACCAGTCATCCGATCAAAGATACCTACGGAGTGACCGAAACGCCGGACAGCACTGGGTTAGGCCAAGTCGGAATCAGTCCGAGTCCAAGTCCGCCCGGATCAGGGAGCCTGATGCAAGGCCCAACACCGGCTCCCGGCGCAAGTGCGAGCCCGATCCCGAATGTTAGTGCGATCCCGGCCGAAAGCCCATTGCCGGACGCTGGTGCCAGCCCCAGTCCCAGTCCTCAGTAGGAACGACCCAGAACACCCAGCGTCCTGGAGGGGGAGTCGCTTTGTAGCCCGCGAAGGCGGCCGGCACAACGCTGCCCCTTCCAGGACGCTGGGTGTTCTGGGTCGTTCCCGCCCTTAAGATATTGATCGACAAAAGCCGAAGTCTCATTATTCTACGGTCGCTCGAAACCTCAGAGCCTTGACGTTAGATACTGCTCTTAATTATTTTTGTTCCTTTATGAAACAGACGCTGCGGTATGTTGTTCCGCTGGTGCTACTTGCCTTTCTTCTCGCAACACGCTCACCGGCACCCATCATCTATCGAGAGGGCGAAGGGTTCCTTCCAGGCGAGGCCGAGGATATTGAAATTAAGAAGAACGCCCAGGAACAATTTGATCTAGCGCAGAATTACGAGCAAAGCGGGGACTGGGCTCATGCCGGAGCCTCATACCGCATGGTGGTTCGCCGCTTTCCTCGGTCCGATGTGGCGCCGGCGGCCTTGTTCAACTCCGGCCGAATGTACGAAAAACAAGGAAAACTGGAAAAAGCCTTCCTCCAATACCAAGGCGTCGTTGAAAGATACCCAAGAAGTGAGGATTTCGAACCTGCGCTGGAAGCCGAATATAACATTGGAAACGCGTTCCTCGAGGGAAAACGGGTAGAGGTCTATGGAGTCCCCACCTTGCCTTCGATGGCAAAGGCGGAAGAAATGTTTAAGAAGATCGTTATCAATGCCCCG
>JAFAVN010000613.1 GCA_019242435.1 Verrucomicrobiota bacterium
TCATCCGCGAAGCAAAAATAAAGGAACTTGCCGAGACGGCAGGTTGCTTTCGTTTCGTGCTTCGAACTTTTCTACAGGTTCGCAGCGAGCCAGGCATGTTCCTTAGGGAAACATTTCTTCAATACGAACAGCTGCGGCGCCTTTAACGTTTCGCATTCAATCAACTGAAACCGAAAGAAATTAACTATGTCTAAACAAACTACAGAACGTCCAGCGACGATCATTCCAGCGATGCGATATCGAAATGCGCCGGCGGCAATAGAATGGCTGTGCCAGGCGTTCGAGTTCCAAAAGCATCTGGTCGTGCCCGGAGAGAACGGCACCGTTGCTCATGCCCAGCTAACGTTCGGTAATGGCATGATGATGCTCGGCTCTATCCACGAAAACGAGTTTGGTAAACTGATTAAGCAACCGGATGAGCTGGGCTTGGTCGAAACGCAATGCCCCTATGTCGTCGTCAAAGACGCGGATGCGCATTACGCGCGCGCGGTAGCGGCTGGAGCGAAGATCGTCCGAGAGATTGAGGACGCCGGTTATGGCGGTCGCGGATATTCCTGTCGCGACTTGGAGGGCCATCTCTGGAGCTTCGGAAGTTATAATCCCTGGTCTGAATAACAAGTTCCCGGCTGCCGGACCTCAGGTCTGTACTAGTGGCGCTGCGGTTTGGTATCATTGCTATTTTGACGATTCGCTTCTAATCCCAACATATTATGGCCGCAATCTGCATTGATGCGGGCACCTCCATCATTAAGGCGGTTGCCTACGATGATCAGGGCACGGAGATCACGCTCGCCCGCCGGGACACGAAAGTGCTTCGACCCGAACCCGGTCTCTCCGAACAAGATATGGATTCGGTTTGGACGGCTACCGTTGCTACGGTCCATACGGTCGTAGAAGAACTGCACGAACCCGTGCGCTTCATCTCCCTGACAGCGCAGGGGGACGGCTGCTGGCTGGTCGATGCTGACGGTCGTCCCACCGGTCCAGCTATCTTGTGGAACGACGCGAGAGGTACCGCGATTGTAAACCAATGGCGAGCGGCCGGCGTACTGACCGAAGCCTTCCGCATCAATGGTTCGCAGAGCTTCGCCGGTCTGCCGAACGCGGTGTTCAGCTGGCTGCAGCAGCGCGATCCGGATCGCTTGAGACGTTCCTACAAATCACTGTGCTGTAACGGCTGGATCTTCTACAATCTCACAGGGGAAATGGCTATAGATGAATCTGACGCATCTGTGCCCTTCTTCGACGTGCGCGAGCGGCGGTATTCCCAGGACCTTCTCAGACTTTACGACCTGGAGTGGGCGGCACGGCTGTTGCCGGAGGTCTTGCCGAACGACCGTCGTGTCGGTGAACTGAGTTCCACGACGGCAGCCGAGTTGGGCTTGCCAGCCGGATTGCCGGTTGTGATGTCGCCTTACGACGTTGCATCGACTGCGATCGGTGTGGGTGCGGTAACAGACGGGCAGGCCTGTAGCATCCTGGGTACGACCATTTGCACAGAGGTTGTCATGAACCACGTCAATTTGGAAGGAGAGCCATCCGGATTGACTCTGCCGTTCGGCCCGCCAGGACTGTATTTGCGCTCATTCCCGACGTTGGCCGGTACCGAGGTGATTCACTGGGCAGTCAAGCAACTCGGGCTCAACGATCCTGCGCATCTCGGCCGGTTGGCTGGAAATGTTAACCCAGGTTCAAACGGCCTCTGTTTTCTACCTTACTTTTCACCCGCCGGTGAGCGCGTGCCGTTTCTGAATACGGGCGCGCGTGGCTCATTGTTCGGATTATCGTTTGAGCATGGACGGGAGCACATTGCCCGCGCGGTGCTCGAAGGATTATCGCTGGTTATTCGGGAGTGTTTGGCGGCAGCGCAAGAGAAGCCCTCTCCGCTGCAGATCTGCGGTCTCTGTGGCGGTGGTGCTAACAGCGATGTCTGGTGCCAACTGATCGCCGATACCATTGGAACACCAACCTTTCGCCCAGCAGATCAGGAGGTCGGTGCTAAAGGCGCCTTCATTGCGGGTCTCGTTGCCATCGGAGAGAAGGAACATTTTGCCGGCGCGGTCAAGGACTGTGTAAAAGTTCGCGATACCTTCGCGCCGGACAAGGAACGGCATCGACAGTACGACGAATTGTTCGAGCAGTTCATTGCGGTGCGCAAGAGTACACTTCCCATTTGGAAACGCATGGCGGATGATCGAAACCGATAGCGTGGCCGCTGGCTGAATCAAATGGTAAGAACGGGCTGCGATCCCGAATCCGCCCATGTACTTCAACATGACCGATATGACTGCTTGTGAACTGGAAATCCTGAGGATCGCCCGCCCAGATCGGAGGGGAGCCGCTTTTGTGTTCACTAACGAAATCTCACGGTGCTGGTCGTGACGACGTGGCGGACTGAGAAATATTCTGATCGCGGCTCCCGCTCGCGTAGCCCAATCTATGGGCGGGCAGCATCCTGGGCTACGAACAAACCATGGGTTTTAGGGCGTCGCACCAATTCCAAACGCGAATACTGCCATCTTTCGAGATTGAATAGCTCCTCGAGCAGCCAACTCCTTTGCAACGGCCCTCCAAGTTGGACAGGCGATACCGCCAGGCCGACAAAATCAGTTACCTATTCATTCAGATATGTCTCCCCCCATCCGGCAGGGATCGGACCGGCCCATTTTGGAACCAATAATGTCGCCAATATATGCGAGACGCTACCATAGGAGTAGACCTTGGCACGCAAAGCGTCCGCGCAATCGTTGTGTCGTCAACGGGAGAGACCCTGGCTAGCGGTTCGCAAAAGCTGACTAGCCGCCGCGAAGGATCGCGACACGAACAGGAGCCGGAGGAATGGTGGAAAGCGACCGCCGCTGCCTGTCGGAGGGCGCTTGCCGAATTACCTGGCCGGGTTCAGATCCAGGGAGTCGCAGTAGATGGTACATCGGGCACAATCCTCTTGATTGACGCAAGCGGCCGGCCGCAGACGCCCGGGTTAATGTATGATGATACCCGCGCAGTCGAGGAAGCAAACCGCGTCAATGAGGCCGGCGCTGATGTATGGGCTACTCTTGGCTATAACCGGATGCAAGCCGCTTGGGGTTTGCCGAAGCTGCTTTGGCTGCTTGCCCGACGTAAGGCCCTGAGCCCGGAAACCCGGCTAGCTCATCAGACCGATTTTATCAACCGCCGGTTGGTTGGCAGCGAGGTTGCTACCGACACGAGTAATGCTCTGAAAACCGGTGTGGATCTGCTCAACGACCGTTGGCCCGTGGAAGTTTTCACGACTCTTGGGGTGCCCTGCGAAATCCTGCCGGCGGTCGTCCGCTCCGGGACTCGCCTCGGCGAGATTTGCGCTACCGCGTCAGCGGAAACCGGTATTTCGGCCGGCACCCCGGTCATCGCCGGGATGACCGACGGTTGCGCAGCCCAGATGGGTGCAGGCGCACTGAGCGTGGGGAGTTGGAATTCCGTGCTCGGTACGACGCTGGTCCTGAAAGGCGTGACCGCTGACTTGATCAAAGATCCGGCTGGAGTGGTTTATTCGCACCGCTCGCCTGACGGTAACTGGTTGCCAGGCGGTGCATCGAGCGCGGGAGCGGGCGTGATCGCCAAGTTTTTTCCAGGGCGCGATTTGGAAGAGCTTGGGAAACAGGCGGCGGACCGAGAGCCGGCAAATGTGGTTACTTATCCACTGCATGGCCGGGGAGAACGCTTCCCATTTGTTTTTCCCGAAGCGGAGGGCTTTACACTGGGCCGGCCGACCGACGAGATCGACCAATACGCGGCTTCGCTACAAGGCGTAGCGTTTGTTGAACGCCTCTGTTTTGACTACCTGGATTTGCTCGGCGCGCCAATAAATGGACCCATCGTTTTCACTGGTGGCGGTGCCAATAGCAGATACTGGTCCCAATTGCGGGCCGATATGCTGGGTAGTCCGGTCGTATTGCCGGAGAATTCCGAGGCAGCCGTCGGTATGGCGATTCTGGCCGCGGCAGCAGAGCGTAAAGTGGCCGACGTTGCCCCTGCCATGGTGCGGATCCGCCAGGTGATTGATCCCCAGCCGCATCGTTTCGACCTGTTTCGAGAGTCATACCTACGGTTGATTGATGAACTGGCTCGCCGCGGTTGGTTGCCAGCCGCTACGGCCCAACATGCTCACCGGAGGGCTGCCGCGTGACTAATCTCTTCCTGGTTCGACATGGAACCACCATCTGGCATGCTGAAAATCGCTACGCCGGCGTTACGGACGTCGAATTGGATCCTGTCGGTTACCAGCAGGCCGAGCGCCTCGGTATTTGGGCATCGGAGGCCGGATTGAATGCTATCTGGTGTTCTCCGTTGCGTCGCGCCCGGCAAACGGCAGCTCCAGCTGCGCGCATTACCAGGCTGGATTTGCATAATGAAAAACGGCTCTCCGAGATCGACTTCGGTCTTGTCGAAGGCAAGACGATATCCGAAGCCGAGCACTTGTACCCTGAGGAAATCCGGCGTTTCCAGAGCGATCCCGCTGCTAATCCGATGCCAGGCGGCGAAGATCCTTATCGGGCAGCCTGCCGGGTGGTTGCTGCCCTGCAAAATATCGCGGCGACCCATCCGGGCGGCCGGGTGTTGGTGGTTGCCCACAATACCATTATCAGGCTGGCGCTCTGTTCCCTGCTTGGCATTCCATTGGCGAACTATCGAATCGTGTTTCCAGGTGTTCGGAATGGTGCACTCACCGAGATCAGGTTAGAAAATGAAAAGGTCGCTCTGCTCCAGTATAACTCTCCATTGAGCCTGTCGGGGCAGGATCAATAACCGATTTGACCATTAGAAATCAAACTAGGCCATGAGCACCCGTATCCTTGTTGCCGGCGACCATTGCATCCTTCCTTCTCTTTTTGCCGACTCCATCCGTGCTGAGGTAAAAGCGCCGCTCGAGTTCCGGGAATATCAATCTCCTTGGCCACGGATTCCGTTTGGGAAGATTGGTGAAGTTACTGAGGCATCAGGCTCCGAGGATGAGATCATACGGGCTCTTGCAGGAGTCAGCATCTACGTAGCGAATCACGCGCCGCTTACCCAGAGAATGCTCGAACATGCGCCTGCCTTGAAACTTGCCGTTATCGCGCGTGGAGGACCCACCAATGCCAATATTAAGGCGGCAACAGAGCGAGGCGTATTGATCTGTAACGCGCCCGGTCGCAACGCCACCGCCACAGCCGAACACACAATGAGTCTTATCCTGGCGGTACTTCGTCGGGTTCCCGAACTGAGTGCTGCGTTGGCCAAGGGTGAGTGGCGAGGCGACTACTATGAATACGAAAAGTGCGGCCCTGAACTTGAGAATGCCACCGCTGGTCTGGTCGGATTCGGCGCGGTTGGCAGCCGGGTCGCCCGGATGCTGAACGGCTTCGGTTGCCGCGTTCTGGTGTACGATCCCTATGTGAGCCCGGAGCAATTGGGAGAGGGAGTGCAGAGTGTCGGGCTTGATGAATTGCTGGCCCGTTCTCGGATCGTTTCGTTGCACGCGCGCGCTACTCCTGAGAACAAGGGTATGATCGGTGCGAGACAACTCGCCCTTATGCCAGGCGGTTCGGTGCTCATCAATTGCGCTCGCGGTTCACTGGTCGACTACGATGCGATTTGCGACGCAATCGATACTGGTCACCTCTGGGGTGCTGGTTTTGACGTTTTCCCGGAAGAACCGCCGCCGGCCGACTCGCGCCTGCTTAAAACGCCTCACATTATAATGACGCCCCACATAGCAGGCGCCAGTAAACAGACGGCCGAAAAGGCCGCTCGCATCGCCGCGGGTGAGATTCGCCGCTTCCTCGAAGGAGAACCTCTCGAGCATTGTCTCAACCCGGAAGCTGGTGAACGAGCGTGAATGCAGTGCACGCAACGTCAACGAGGTCGCCTGTCGACCACTGGCGGGGAGCCGCTTCGTAGGCCGCTAGTTCTCGCAGTAACAAAGCAGGCGGCTCCCGCGAATGGTTGCTGAGCTTCCCTTACTCCCGCGCGCTCTCCTGATGCGGCCGAACCGCGAATAGGCACAATAAAGATACCGCTCGCCATACCCAACATCCCGCCCGAATGCACTGGCGATGACTGATACCGAGAACAGCCATATCGCGGTCCCGCCACTCATTTGCGCCTTTTCTGCACAGCCGGCTTTCGCCGCGCCAGTCGAGTCACGAACCGAATGCGATCGCCACGGTAATAAAGTTTCTCGTAGTCGACCGGCCGATGTCCGATGGAATAGGAAGTCCGCTCGATCAGAAAGATCGGGCTGCCGGCCTCGATGTTAAGTGCTCTCGCTACGGCGGAGTCAGCACAACTAGCTTCTAACCGGTATTCGGCTTCGATGAGCGGCGTGTTATATTTTTGCTCCAGGAGCGAGAAGATTGGGTTAGTTTCTAGATTATTGGTCGTGATTTTCCTGCCCAGCTCTTTCGGCAGATAAGTCTCGTCAAAAGAAAGGGGTTTCGCATCCACCAGACGGACGCGCTGGATGCGCATCACTGGAGACCCTTGGGGCAGAGCGAGCTGCCGGGCTACTATCTCACTAGCGGCCACGACCTGGTGATCGAGAAGTTTGGCAGTGGCTTTGCGGCCCAGCGTTTGCATGTCTTCGACAAAGCCGGTGAGTTCAGTCAACTCTTGCGT
>JAFAVN010000064.1 GCA_019242435.1 Verrucomicrobiota bacterium
ACCCCGTACTGAAGCGCTGCTCTCAGCGTGGGATCCGAAGGAAAAGTATTCTCGATCTGATCGATACAATGATCTAGTGCAAGATATCTCTGGACCGGCCCGATCTCGCGCGCCCGGATCAATAACACGCCGCCGGATTGCTCTAAATAGCAGGGCTCCTGATCGATCGCACCTACAAACCCTGTTTCATGCCTGACCCAGTGGAACACCTGTCCCGAATCCAACGTTTTCGCCAGGTCGATTCCATTCCCCGGGATCCGGATCAGCACCGGTTTTTCCATTGATGGCGATCACGGTATCATTTGAAGGAGATAGAATCTAGGAGCTCCTTCTTCACTCACGGCCCCAATCGTTCGAGCCTCCACCCGCCCTCTGCCGACGCCGTATAAAGAAACCGGTCATGCAGCCGGTTCTCTCTCCCCTGCCAGAACTCCATGCGGTGAGGTGTGACCCGATAGCCACCCCAGAAATCCGGCACCGGTGGATTCCCTTTCGGATATTTCCCAGCCATTTCTTCAAAATGCCGTTCGAGGTCAGCCCGGCTTGATACCGGGCTGCTTTGTGGCGAAATGATGGCGCTCAGCCGGCTTTTCAGCGGTCGTTTATCAAAGTAAGCCTGCGATTCTTCTCGAGAAACCCTGGTGACATTTCCTTCGATCTGGATTTGTCGCTCCAACCAGGGCCAATGAAAATTAATCGCAGCTCGCGGGTTATCTTCCAGATCTCGCCCCTTCCGGCTCTCGTAATTTGTGAAGAAAACGAACCCGCTTTCATCGAAGCCCTTCAGAAGCACTATACGCGCCGCCGGACGGCCATCTCGAGTCGCCGTCGCCAGAGTCATCGCGTTCGGCTCCCGATCCCCGGCTGTGCGAACCGATTCTTCGAACCAGACCCTGAACTGCTGTAGCGGGTTAGGCAGTAGATCTTCGCGGTGCAGCCCTCGTAAGGTGTATTCTTTGCGGAGAAGAGCAACGTCCATTGTTCGGTAATCAGTAATCACTAATCGGTGATCAGTAAAATTGACAGCGAAAGAGCAATGCGGCGGCGTCTTCGGCACCGGCCGGCGTCCTGCCAGGATGCGAGCCGGCGGACGCATTCGATGCTACTGATTATTGACCACTGATTACTGATCACTGTCCATTGTCCACTGGTGCCCCCCTCCAACCTGCACCATATTACCAAATGCCTTCCCATCATTACGCACTTACCACTATCTGGACTGGCAATACGGGGAAAGGAACGGCCGGGTATCGGGATTACGAACGATCGTACGAAGTTCACATTGAGAATAAACCCGCGTTGGCTGGGTCATCTGACCCGAAGTTTCGCGGGGACCCCAGCCGGTACAACCCAGAGGATCTGTTGTTAGCCTCACTATCAGGTTGCCATATGCTGTGGTATCTCCATCTCTGTTCGGACGCGAAGATTGTCTGTACCAGCTACAAAGATTCGGCCGAGGGCGAAATGGAAATTAGCGCAAACGGCGCTGGTAAATTTACCCGGGTGACGTTGCGTCCCGAAATCGTGATCACATCCGACGCCGGGCTCAAGCAGGCGGAAGAACTACACGAGCGAGCACATGCTCTCTGTTTCATCGCGAATTCGGTAAATTTTCCCGTCGAGGTGAGTCCTTCGATCAGGGTGAATTAAGCCGCGCCGGATTGCAAAATCAGATTGCCTCCAGATGCACTCCTTTGAATTCATTTCCGCTGAATCCGACCAGCTTGTCAGAGCCGCCTGGCTCTATTACGTCGGAGGCAACACCCAAGAGCAGACTGCCGAAATCCTGGGTGTCTCCAGAGTTAAAGTAGCCCGCCTGCTGGCTGAGGCCCGGGAGGCAGGCATTGTCAAAATATCAATCGAGCATCGATTCGGTCCCATGGCCGAGGTCGAAGAAACGATCCGTAAACATTACAGTTTGCGTTTCTGCCGGGCTACTCCGCCCCTGCTGAGCGACTCAGTCGAGCGCCCCGCAAAAATGTTATCTCCGGCTAAGCTCGCCGACGAAGGACCCCCAGCCCGGCGAGCAGTGGCCATGATAGCGGTAGAACTGTTGCGAGAGCGGATGCAAGTAGACGAAGAATGTATCATCGGAGTCGGCTGGGGACGAACCACCGCTGAGGTTGCGAGTCTCATGCCGGCAATGCGCCGGCCCCAGGTTAAGTTCGTCTCGGTCATGGGCTCACTCACTCGCAATCTGGCGGCAAACCTTTTCGAGGTTGTGCACAAGCTCGCTGCTAAGACTGGAGGGGAAGGACATTTTCTCCCCGTGCCGTTTATCGCTAATACCGTTGCTGATCGCCAGATTCTGATGTCTCAAAGAATCGTTCAGGAAACCCTCGCACTGGGTGAGAAGGCGAATTTCTACATGATCAGCGTCGGTGAGTGTGATGAACGAGCTTTTCTATTTGAAAACCGTTATCTGTCCGCTGAGGAGCTTGCTGAATTACGAGCAGCGGGGGCCGTTGGCGATGCCATGGGAAAATTCTTCAACGCTGAAGGGCAGGTAGTCTCATCCGAACTCAACGAACGTACCTTAGCGATCGACCTGAACATCCTGAGGCAGCAGGAAGTGATACTGCTCTGCGGCGGCCGCAGCAAATTGAGGCCGGCTCAAGGCATTCTCAAGGCTGGTTTCGTCGATGGCTTACTGGTCGACGGTGACTCGGCATCCCAAATGTTCCACGAGATCCGGGCCGAAGTCGCCTCGTGATTCGCTGAAACTCATCACGAATGACAGATGACAAATCGCCGCTTATTGACTGCCCGGAGTTAGTCCGCACAAAGCCCGTGTGTCGTTTGTCAGTTGTCATCACCACAAGCTCAGGCTCGTCCTGCCAGCCAGCGGCGAGCAGTTTCTACACTTTTCTCGGTCAGGCCGTGTCCTGCGTTCTCCGATGAAACACTGACGTCTGCTCCCGCATCGCGAAGCATAGCGGCTAGCTGAAGAATTTCATCTGCCGGCACGATTGGATCGTAGCGGCCCGAGACCAAAAGCACGGATGTGTTTTTCAAATCAGGCATTGATTCCGGGACGATTGGCACCATAGGGCGAAGAAGGACAGCGCCGGCCAATGTCCCCGGCCGAAGCAGGAGCAGAGCCCCGGCAATGTTAGCGCCGTTGGAGTAACCAACGGCAAACAGGTTCTGCCGGGCGAGGCCGTACTGCGCCGATGCTTCCTCAACAAAGTCTGCAAGTTCGTGCGTGCGCCGGACCAGATCTTCTTCGTCAAAAATCCCGTCAGCCAACCGGCGGAAGAAACGCGGCATACCGTTCTCCAAAACTTTGCCACGCGGGCTAAGCAGGTTGGCGTCGGGATCAAGGCTGCGCCCCAGCGGGAGCAGATCGTTTTCGTTGCCCCCGGTTCCGTGCAAGAGCAGCAGGGTGCGCTTGGAATGGCCCGGCAGAAAGGAATGTAAAAACCCCAGCTTTTCAGTTTCGTTCATCGGGCTGCCCTCTTCAGTACGGTTATCTCGGGTAACATTTTCTCGATCTGCGGGCGCGTTTTCTCTAACCACTCAGGAAGCCGCAGATTCGCGCCCAGTTCATCAGCCGGTTCATCTTTGGTAAATCCTGGCAGATCAGTAGCCAGTTCAAACAGCACGCCGCCTGGTTCCCGGAAATAGATGGAATGGAAATAGGTCCGATCCATAACCAAGCTGACTTTGTAGCCCAGGCTGTTCAGTTTTTCCCGCCAGGCAAGCTGCTGTTCATCATCCGGGACCCGGAAAGCGATATGGTGAACCGATCCGGCCGCGATCTGCCCTGAATGTAAATCAGGGACAGAAATGAGATCGATGGCCCTGCCCGGCCCGGCGCCACCGGCGGCGATGAATCTTGAACGATTTTCGGATTCCTGAACGAGTTGATACCCGAAAATATCGGTAATCAGTTCCGCCGTTTTTTGAGAGCTTTGAAGGCTGAGTGAAACGCTGTGAAATCCACGGACCGCATATTCCGCTGGAACCGGACTTTCGCTCCATGGAAACACCGCATCGCTCGGTACTGACTCGATGAGTTCCATCATGGTTCCGTCCGGATCAGCAAACCGAACCACTTCTTCCCCAAATCGCCTCGGGGCTCGCTCAGCGAAAACGTGGAAGCCTTTCAACCGCTCAAGCCAATAACCTGCTGAACCCGACGGAATGGTAAAGGCAGTGGCGGTAACTTCGCTGGAACCGTGTCGCC
>JAFAVN010000270.1 GCA_019242435.1 Verrucomicrobiota bacterium
ATAAAGAGCCGAGCGTAATGGTTGAGGGTCTTCGGGTGACGGCACTGGACGACCGGGGTGACCTGATTGTAGATGAGGGAAAATTGGACGCTGCTCTTTCCGCCTATCGGGACGCGTGTGACATTCTCAAAAAGCTAGCGGATCAACAGCCGGCCAGATTGGAGTGGCGTACTCAATGGGCCGTTAACCTCCGGAAGATGGCCGATATCCAGGCATCCCAAGGAAAATCGAATGAAGCCGTTGAAAACTATCAACAATCGGCCGGGCTATGGCAGAAACTTGCCGAGTCAAATCCGGACAACCGTACTCTGCGGGAAGAACTCGTGGCTACGCTGGCTAAATTAGCGGCGATTTTGACTGAGGAAAAGCATTGGACGGCTGCTCGAGGACCGCTAGAGCAGGAGCGAGAATTGATTCGCGATCTGGCAAACCTGAATCCATTGCAGCCGGTGGGCTGGCTCAAATTGCGTTCAGTCTGTAACCAGCTTGGCGGCATTGAGGTAAAAACGGGTGACCTCAACCGGGCTGTCCGCGCCTACGTCGAACAGCTCTCGGTCGAACATAAGCTGGTTGATTTACATCCGGCAGATACTGATGCTCGGCGGCATCTGGCGACCTGCCAGGAGCGGATCGGCTACGTGTTGGAAGCACAGGGGAAGTTGACCGAAGCGCAAAGCTTCTATGAGCAGGAGCTGGGCACGGTGCAGGAGTTAGCGGATCACGATCCCGATAATAGAGATCTTCTATATGATTTATCGGTCTCACACGAGAACGTCGGAGGCGTTTTTCGAGAACAGGGGGAACCTGATCAAGCGTTGGCCAGCTTTCAGAAGGCCTTGGGCAAGGTCCAACAGCTTACCAGGCACGACCCGGCTGTGAAGAAATGGCAACGTCAACTCTCTATTTGCCTGGAGAATTACGGTAGCGTTTTGGCCGATCTTGAACAGACCCCAGCGGCCTTACAGGCCTATGCTCAAAGCCGGGAGATCTGTGAGGCTTCATTGGCAGCGGATCCGACAAACCCAACGTTAGAACGCGATCTGGCTGATTGTCTGGGTCGGCAAGGCGATCTCTTCAAGGCAGACGGGAACCTTAATAAAGCGTTAGCGGATTATCACCGATCACTGAAGATTTCTGAATCATTGGTTTTCGACGATGAAAATAATCCGGTGCGCCGGCAAGCTCTGGCGTTGGCCTTTCAACGGATGGCAGAAGCGAGCGCACTGGCTAATAAGCTGGATGAAGCCACGGGTTACTACCAGGTTAGTTGCGACATTTTCGAACGTCTTTTGCAGACCGACGGCGATAACCCGACCTGGCGAGAGTTCCTGGCCGATGGCCGCCTTGAAGCCGCCAAACTTCTGGCTCGACAGGGCAAATCCAACGAAGCCAAGGACGAACTTGATCAGGCCGAGAATCTCTTAACAGAGTTGCGAAAAAACGATCAACTCGACCAATTTGGTACGACTTTGTTCCTCGGAACCGAACGTGCGTTGGGCAAGCATTTTCCGCCGGATGGCGGCGTCATCGCCGAGCTCCAGGAGTCGACGGGGAATGAGTGAGAGGTTATGAGGTGCTTGACGGAAGGCGGTGCTAACCGTCTCCCGGCTTACCGCTCATACAACCGCGCAAAATCCTTCAACAGAGCGCCTCGCTCCCCCCAGAGTCGATCCAATTGCGCCGGCTGATAGCGCCATTTCCAATTGCCGGTGGGTTGGCCCGGGCGGTTCATTCGCGCTTCGCTGCCCAGGCCCAGATAATCTTGGAACGGCGCAATGAAGATTCGCGAACTGGAAGCGTATCCGGCATGAATCAGCGACCAGGGCACATCTTGGGTATCATTCTGCAAATAGTCCGATAAGTATTTCTTTACCCCCTCCGGCTGCTGACCAAACCAGCCCCAGCTGGTGTCATTGTCGTGTGTTCCCGGATAAAGGACACTGTTGGGAATGGTGTTGTGCGGGAGGTACTCAGTGGCCCCTTCGAAAGCAAATTGCAGCACTTTCATGCCGGGCAAACCCGCTCGCCGCATTAAATCCCTGACCGAGTCCGTAATTATGCCTAGGTCTTCCGCTACCAGTTTAGCATTCGGGAACCTTTCGCGAACTACCTCAAAAAGCGGTAGGCCCGGCCCTGGAAGCCAGCTGTATTCCCGCGCATTCGTAGCATTAGGTGGGATCCGGCAATACTGGTCGAAACCACGGAAATGATCGATGCGAACAACATCGTAGAGCTCAAACGATTTCTGCAGGCGCGCACACCACCAGGCGAACTGATTTTTGGCATGATTTTCCCACGCGTAAAGGGGGTTGCCCCAGAGCTGGCCGTCAGCAGAAAAATAGTCGGGAGGCACGCCCGCTACCCCAGTCGGGAGCAACTCGGGATCCATTTGAAACAAGGAGGGCCGGCGCCAGACGTCGGCGCTGTCCATCGCCACGAAAATAGGAATATCGCCAAAAATCAAAATCCGGCGTTCATTTGCGTAAGCCTTCAGCGATTCCCATTGCTGAAAAAATTTGAACTGGTAAAAGGCGTGAGCCGAGATCTGGTCTGTCAGTTGTGCGATCTCTTCGCGCTTTTGGGCGGCGCGATACCTTCGAAAGGGCTTAGGCCACTCCAGCCAAGAACGGCTCTCGAACAGACCTTTGATCGCCATGAAGAGGGTATAGGCCTCCAACCAGTCAGCATTGGAGGTTCGAAAGTTTCTAAATGCTTCTTGCTCGGCCCCAGACGCGGTTTTCGCAAAATTCGCAAATGCCTGATGGAGAACCATCCAGCGGGAATGCCACTGTGCACCGTAGTCGACATGTTCTGCCGGCAAGTTTCGCAAAGGCATCACATCCGCTTCCTGAAGTAGTCCTTCCTGTTTCAGATCATCTAAATCGATCAGGTACGGATTACCGGCGAACGCCGAGAAACACTGGTACGGCGAGTCGCCATATCCGGTGGGGCCAAGCGGGCATACCTGCCAATACTTCATACCGACATCGGCCAAGAAATCGACGAATCGCCGGGCCTGTTGCCCGAGTGTACCAATCCCGGTATCGCCCGGTAGTGAAGTAGGATGAAGCAAGATCCCGGCGCCGCGGGTCGTTAGCCAGTTAAAGAGGGGTTCAGCCACAGCAGCGTATCGCGGGTTAAAAGCAGGTTCGAAGGTGTACGTTGGAGGGGAGCTCGTTGCAAGAAAGTCTTGGGGGGCGGAACCCAGAATTTCGAATCTGACCTAGAATTCCGGATCTTGGCAGGTTCTCTGGCTAAAATGCGCTTCCACAAAAGGCCGCGGAGGATCGCCTTCTCTTGACTAATGGAGGGGAGCCGCTTTGTAGGTCGCGAGCTCTAGAGGTAGACAACAGGCGGCTCCCGCAAATAACCCCTGAACCTGGCAGACCCAGCACCGTCTTCGTTTTTGAGTCCGGTGTTTGAGTAGCAATCCGGGTCGCGCCACAACAGTTGGCAACCACTGGGCTATTTGCGGGAGCCGCCGGCTGTCTACCTCTAGAACTTGCGACCTACGAAGCGGCTCCCCTCCATTAGATCAAGGATGGATGACGCCGAATCGGTCCCAAAGTCAAATGGGGTGGCGAAGACTCGTTCTTCCAGCCGTTCCCCTACTTCTCCTCTTCTGAATCGGGGAAGGTGAGAGTGTCCAACAAGAAATGCTCATATTTCGCCCGATGCTTATCCATCCACTCTTTAAGGGCCTGTTCCCAAGTAAGTTGGCGACCTTTCTCACCCTCGATCCATTTGTACTTTCGAATTTCTTCCTTTATCAGATAGGTGATTCGATAGAACGGGTCCGATAACATCATCGGAGGTACTTGAACATATTGCTCGGTCTCGAGGATCTGGCGCATAGAGGATTAGCGAATCACCTTCTCGGTTTCTGAATCGAACAACAGCACTTTTTCCATGTTAACGTAGACGGTCAATGGCTGGCCCATTTCGTACAGCGCTTCTCCGTGAATACGGGCGATCAGGTTTCCCGTGCCGGCTTTGAGGTAGACCAAGGACTCGGATCCCATTGGTTCCGCAATATCAACCGAAGACGCGACCGGCACATGCGAGCCATTTTTAGACTCTTCAGTCAAATGTTCGGGGCGCACACCGAATATCACCGGCTTATCGAGCAGCTTGCTGCCCAAGGCTTCAACCTGGCCTATCAGCGGCACCGAAACTGCATTTTGTTCTGCTGTTTCTGCAAAAACGAGCCCGCCATCCCGGCGTTCGATTTTGCCCTTCAACAGGTTCATCGGCGGGCTGCCGATGAAACCGGCAACGAACAGGTTTTCCGGTTGCCGATAAAGAGTCAGCGGATCGGCCACCTGCATAATTGCACCGTCCTTCATGACGCAGATCCGGTCACCCATGGTCATTGCTTCCACCTGGTCGTGAGTAACGTAGATCATGGTATTGCCGAGCTGGGAGTGAAGCCGCGAAATTTCGGAACGCATTTGCACGCGCATCTTGGCATCCAGGTTCGAAAGAGGCTCATCGAAGAGGAAGACTTGCGGATTCCGAACGATCGCCCGTCCCAGCGCCACTCGTTGCCGTTGGCCGCCGGAGAGCGCTTGCGGCTTGCGCTCAAGCATCTGATCCAGGCCCAACGCCTTCGACGTTCTACCCACGGTATCCTGGATAAAATCTTTCTTCTTTTTGGCGAGTTGGAGCCCGAACGCCATGTTGTTGAAAATCGTCATATGCGGGTAGAGCGCATAATTCTGAAACACCATGGCAATTCCGCGATCCTTAGGTTCCATATCGTTAACGATGCGATCGCCGATGGCGATGGTGCCGCTCGTGATCTTCTCAAGTCCGGCAACCATTCGCAACGTGGTGGTTTTTCCGCACCCGGAAGGCCCGACCAGAACCATGAATTCGCCATTTTGAATCTCCAGGTTGATCTTCTTTACCGCAGTAAAAGTGGGCCGACCGCGATCGTCGGTATACGTCTTAACGAGGTCTGTGATGTGTACGGCTCCGTCGTTCATGTCTGTTCGGGGGTTTAGGTTATTCTTTGGCACCTCCGGAGGTTAACCCTCCGATGATGAATCGTTGGCATAATAAAAACATTATTGTGATCGGTACGCCACTCAAGACTGCAAGTGCGGAAAAATGGCCCCAGAGCTTTTCCTGTTCCCCAACCAGGGAGTAGGCTCCAACCGCCAGGGTCCTGACCGCGCTATCTTGGAGTACTACCGAGGCCGTCGGATATTCGGAAATCATTCCGATGAAGGATAAAATGAAGACCACAGCAAAAATAGGTGCGCTCATCGGCAGCAAAATCCGGAAAAACGTCTGAAACCGCGAGGCGCCATCGATGCGAGCCGACTCCTCCATGCTGATAGAGATGGTGTCGAAATAACCTTTTATCATCCAAATGTTGATCGAAATGCCCGATAAATAAATCAGGATGAGCCCCGGGAAGGTGTTCAGCCCGATCCATGGTACTCGTTGCCCGATATAGCTCAGGATTCGATAGTAGGCCGTCAAGGCGAGCACCTGAGGAAACATCTGCAAAATCAAAAGCCCGGTTAGGGTAGGGCCGCGAAACCGGAAGCGAAGCCGGGCAAATGCATACGCCGCTGTGCCGGCCAGCAGGATAATGCCTAAAGACGCGAGTGACGCAACCAGGATCGAATTGAAAAACCAGTGTAAGGGCGGGGTCTGAGCTTGGATGAGCCTGGTTTCGCCGCTGGTGGCATTCATCACTTCTCGATAGGGAATTCCCAGAACATATTTCCAATGATCCAAAGTCCATTGATCGAGGCTCAACCATAATGCGTTCGGCGGGAAATTACCTTTCCGAAACGAAGCCAGGATCACCATGACCAAAGGAACCAGAACCAGCGCGCAAACGATAATTAAGACTAAATGAGCAGTCAGTTGGCGCAGGAACTGTTTTCGTTGGGGGGACATGCTTCTAGTAATCAGTAATCAGTAATCGGTGATCAGTAAAGGAGTTAGGATCTAGGAGCTGGAATCTAGAAGGGGTGGGCCCGGGGAGATTTCAGGGCTGCGTGAGGATTGGGTACTAAGTAGCATGATCAACGGGCCGCATTAGTTTCGTCTCTGCCGTCGTGAAACTGATTACTGGCTAATGATTACTGATCGCTACCTCGGAACTCTTTTCAAACTGAACCGCAAATTCAACCAGGAAAGGGTTCCGACGATGATGAACAGGAGGGTGGCGATAGCGCTGGCCAGGGCATAGTTCGCCCCCGCGTCGCGGAACGCGAGGTTGTACGTATAAGTGACAAGAATGTCAGTCTCACCGGCGATACCGCCCCCGACCATCCGAGGACCTCCCGCCGTCAAAAGATAAACGAGTGCAAAATTATTAAAGCTGAAAGCGAAGCTGGCTACCAGCACCGGAAAAAGCGGAGGCAAAACTAACGGTAAGGTCAGATGAAAAAAATTTAACACCGGGTTGCTCCCTTCGATGGCAGCAGCTTCATAAATGGTCGACGGGATCGATTGCAGCATTCCAGTGCAAATCAGCATCATATAAGGATAACCGAGCCAGATGTTCACTAGTAAGATCATTGCTCGGGCAGCCCACGGATTAGTCTCCCATGCCGGGGCAAATCCTAAGATGCCTCGCATAAGCTGGTTCACGGCGCCGAACTCCTGGTTAAACAGACCCTTCAGGATCAAGATCGACAGGATCCCAGGAACTGCGTAGGGCAGAATCAGCAGCGTTCGGTAAAGCTTTCTAAATCTTAGCTCGCGCCACTCCAGGATCACAGCCAGAAGGATGCCGGTGCTGAATGTCCCGATGACCGAGCAGATGGCAAAGACCAAAGTCCAAACAAAGATCCGAAAAAATGGGCCTTGGATGCGGGGATCGGTAACGATCTGGACGTAATTGGCAAACCCGACAAAAGCGCGAAATCCGGGACCGATCTGCTCCCCGTTTTGGTTAAAGAAATAGCCTCGATGGAAGTCCGGTCGAATAATCGAGCCGTCAATCTGGTTAGTGAGAGAGTTATCGGCGTTAAGTTTCCAAACTCGGTTCGCCGGGATGAAATGTTGCAGATCTGTCTTTTCCACGCCGATATCACCAGGCAATTTGAAGGGCACGTTGCGCAGCGGCTGATAAAGTCGGGAACGCGTTACCTGGCCTTGATCAAGACGTGTGCCAGACACTTGTTGTCCGGCCGCAAGCCGGGTTAAATGAATCGGGGATTCCAATGGCGACCCGTCTTGGCCGGGAATCAGCTCAAGCGGCGAAGAAACGAATTGTTCATCCGGCCGCTGCTCATTTGTTAACTCCAGGATGTAGGTGCCGTTATGCTGATCGAAAAGACTGAAGGTAAAGGTGTCTGACCCTGAGACTGTGACTTCCTCACGAAACCGAAGCAAGACGTCCGAGAAATTGAGCAGGTGACTGGCGCTATACCGGGTGAAGCTGATATAGATCGTCAGACAAATCGGAAAGATGACAAATACGGCAAACGCAAAGAGGCCCGGAAAGAGATATCGGTAAGTCTCCGCCCGGGGATGCAGATAGATAGAAACGCCGAGGCAAACAATCAGCAGCAGCGCTAAAGCGATCCAATTGTCGCCGGCTCGATAAAGCAAAAAGCAGAGGTAGAGCGCCGGCAAGGACACCAACGCCACAAGAACATTCCGGGGGGAAAGGGTTGAAGGCAGGTTCACTTTCTCCTGTTCAGACGCGCCAGCATCGATATCGATACTGGTTTTGGCAAGGACTCATTTTCTCACAAAAAGGAGATAGTAGCCAGGAACTACGATGGAGGAGGCGTTAGATTCGACGGTGTTTTGAGCAGATCCGGGCAGCTTGGGCTCTGGCGCGACAGTCATCGGCAAGGCTCATCGGCCCTTAGTGTTCGGCTTCGCCGGGAAAACTGATTACTGATTACTGATCGCGATATCCGCGAGTCTGCAACGGAACCCGTTACCGCTTAGTACCCCGCTTCTCCCAGATCCTCCTCCTGGCCCGTTCAGCCTCGAAA
>JAFAVN010000323.1 GCA_019242435.1 Verrucomicrobiota bacterium
CCTGTGATCCACGACACCTTGTATCCAATTACGCTCGGGCCGAATACCTTTTTCTGGTTACTGTTGGTGCCGCCGGACATCGGCGCCGGCGTTGATGGCGAGCTTACCTTGCCCATGATCAATTTCGACGGCAAGCCGACCTGGTGGTCCACGCAGGCGGGCCTCCGATTTCTGGAGCGAGACCTGACAACTTACATACGGCGATGCCGCTGGTACCGCAGCAAGGCTCGCGATATCATCAGTGTGAACCTGCTGGATCTGATCGATTTTCCGACTGCCGATCGCACCGAACTGCTGATAATTGCGGTGAATTTTTCCGAGGGACCGCGCGACATCTATGCTTTGCCAATAAAGATAGTGAGTGGCGATGAGGCGCGCTCATTAGAAGTGGATTACCCGGCAGCGGTGATCGCAAAGGTTGGTAACGATGGTGATCTGTTGGTCGATGCCGTAGCGTCGACGGGATTTCATCGTTCGTTGCTGGACTTGATCGCGGACAGCACGAACCTGAACGGGAAAGCCGGGCGTTTGGCGCCTGCTCAGTCAAATCGGCTACACGAGCTCCTGGCCCAAGGAAAGCCGGAGAGCTCAAAGGTGTTGAAGGTGGAGCAGAGCAATAGTTCGATTGTGTATGGCGAACAAATTTATTTGAAATTGTTTCGAAAACTCGACGAAGGCTTAAATCCGGATCTCGAAGTTACCAAACAATTAAGCGAACGGTGTGGGTTTGAGCATGTGCCCACGTATCTGGGCGACATTCAATATCTGGCTCGTGGCCAGGAGCCCGCGGCCGTTGCCATGGCTCAAGGGTTTACCCACAGTGAACAAGATGGTTGGACCCAAACGGTGGCTGCGATGGATCGCTATTTCGAACGGGTGCTGGGCGATCCGACCTTGGCCGCGCCACCCAATGCCAGTTGGTGGGATGAGATACGGGAGCCTTACTCTACCCTGATTGAAGGTGTCCATCTGGAAGCGGTTCGTCTGCTTGGAACTCGCACGGCCGAGATGCATCAGGCTCTCGCGTCCGACCAGGATTCCGTCGATTTCCGGCCGGAACCGTTTACTCTTCAGCACCAACGCTCGATCTATCAATCTATCCGGACAGATGCTAAACACACAGTCGCGCTGCTGAGCAGGATGCTGAGCAGTCTGGAAGAATTTCCTAAGGCTTTAGCGAACGAATTATTGCGAAGGGCCGATCAATTAGCTGGATCGCATGAATACTTGATTCAGGACACGATTCAGGTCTGCAAAATTCGGATCCATGGGGACTATCATCTTGGCCAGGTACTTTACACCGGAAAAGAGTACGTCATTCTGGATTTTGAAGGCGAACCGGCACGGCCTTTGGGCGAGCGCCGGTTGAAGCGATCCGCCTTGATCGATGTGGCCGGAATGTTTCGCTCGTTCCACTACGCAGCGCATTACGGGTTGCTGCAGTCGCGCACCGTCCGGCCGCACGATCGGGAGGCCTTGGAAGGCTTTGCTGATTTGTGGGCGACGCGGGCCTCCCAAGTATTTCTGAGCGCCTATTTAGAGACGGCGGGGCAGTCTCCGTTCGTACCCATTGATCGCAGCGATTTGCGGTTTCTCTTACGGAGTTATGCAATTCTCAAAGCGATGTACGAATTGCGATACGAATTAAACAACCGGCCAAAATGGGCTGCTATCCCGCTCAGCGGACTTCTGCAGCTGACTAATAAATAAGAGTGCAGTGTTCGCGGTAGCGATTGGCCGGTGATTCGACAGAACGTGCCTCCGGTCTAGATCGGAGCTACGCGTGGCTTCCCCAAGTCAATGGAGGGGAGCCGCTTTGGAGGGTAAAAACGGGCCCTCGCGACTCAGCCACAAACTCTTTCAACGACAACGCGGTCAAAAGCAGGCGGCTCGGTGCTGTACAAATACACGGGGGCAACGTTTTGAGACGCCAAAGCGGCTCCCCTCCATTGACTTGGGCAAGCCACGCGTAGCCTCCGATCTCGACAGGCGATATTCTGCCCGTGTTCAACCGCCTGGGGACTTTTTGACGCCGGCTTACCCGACTGCTGCCAACCGCAAACTTGCTCAAGTTGGTATCTACGTCTTTGTTGATATGGCGGTCGTCGCAAGCTGGCTGTTTTATCGATGCGTATCATTAGGAAACCTTCTCAGTTTCAATCGCTGGTTCGAAAAATCTCTCGTCC
>JAFAVN010000373.1 GCA_019242435.1 Verrucomicrobiota bacterium
CCATCAGACATTCATAACGCGTTTTCATAATGTAATCAATTGTTTTCTGCGCGATTGAATATATTCATCGCTGCTTCTATTCCTTCATCCGCAACTTTGCGAATGGCTTCCGTTGCTCTCTCCACGGATCGGTCAACTGTTTCTTGCTCCGCTTTTGAGAAAGTGCTGAGTACATGGTCCACGAGATCGGCGCTATCTGCCGCGGCTCCAACCCCAATCCTTAAGCGAGGGAATTCTGTTCCGAAATGGGCGATGATCGACTTTAGCCCATTATGACCGCCATCGCTCCCTGATTCACGCAAGCGCAACTTGCCGAGCGGCAGGGCGACGTCGTCTACTACCGTAAGGAGTTCGTCCGCCTGGATCCGAAAATAATGGCCGATGGCGGCAACCGAATCCCCGCTCCGGTTCATATACGTCATCGGCTTCACCAGGATAATCTCACCCCAGCGCGTCCAAGTGCAATTCCACTTGGACGCAGGCGCAAAGGAGAGGTTTTCCTGTTGCGCCAGCCGATCGAGGACCATGAAACCGATGTTATGACGGGTGCCGGCGTACTCTGAGCCCGGATTTCCGAGACCGACCAGCAGCCGCAAAAATGCCATTGCGGAAACGGGGATTAGGACTCTGCCGACGCACCGGCGCCTTCTTCAGGTTTCTTTGCAGTGATCACTTCGGGTGCAGCCGGCGCTGCTTCAGCAGCTGCCACTTCTTCTTCTTCAACTCGGGCTTCACTGACCGACACAACCGTCAGATCCTCATCTACCAGTGCTTCAACGCCGCTGGGCAATTTGAGATCTTTTACGTGAACTGAATCGCCGATATCCAGGTTAGTAACGTCCACTTCAATGCGTTCTGGTAAATCCCCTGGAAGACACTCCACTTCAATGCTTCGCAGGATATGCTCCAACAAACCGCCGCCCGTCTTGACTCCTACCGGTTCTCCCACGGTTTCGATCGGCACCTCAGCCGTCAGTTTCTCGGTGGCGGACACGGCATGGAAATCGACGTGGACGACCTCGGGTTGTAACGGATCACGCTGGATCTCCTGGATCATCGCGAGGGAACTATGTTTGCTTTCACCATCAACGATCTCGAGCTCCAGCAGGATATTCTCGCTGGCAGCGCGTGCCAGCAAGGTCGAGAGCTGACGGCTGTTTATCTCGAGGTTGATCGGCTCCCGGTCTCCTCCATAGAACACCGCGGGGATCAGCCCTTGTTTGCGAACCTTTTTTATTGCATTGCGGCCGACCTGCGCCCGCTTCTGCACCGTCAATTTAGCTTGTTGCGCCATACTGTGTCGTCACTGTTCCTTCTGGATGTCGAAGAGCGAGCTCACCGACTCATTTGAATAAATTCGTTGAATACCTTCCGCCAAAAGCTCGGCGATCGAGAGCACTGTGATCCGGCAATCAGGATGGAGCCAGACCGGGGTGCTATCGGTAGTAATTAACTCGAGGATTTCCGATTTGCGCAACCGGTCATGCGCGATCTCGGTGAAAACAGCGTGGGAAACGCCCGCATAAATATCAAGGGC
Organism: Verrucomicrobiota bacterium; assembly: GCA_019242435.1. Taxonomy (GTDB): domain Bacteria; phylum Verrucomicrobiota; class Verrucomicrobiia; order Chthoniobacterales; family JAFAMB01; genus JAFAVN01. The sequence continues at coordinate 1,538 of JAFAVN010000373.1, forward strand.
TCCTTGCTTTTTCAGGAGGGCGGCTGCGCCGGTCAGCGTGCCGGCAGTCTCGGTAAGATCGTCCACCATGAGAACGTTCTTCCCGGCAACATCACCGATCACCGTCATCGCCTCGGTTTCAGTCGGCGTGATGCGCCGCTTGCCAACGATAGCCAGGGTGGCCCCAAGTGCTTCTGCGTAAGCCGATGCCAGCTTCAGACCGCCCACGTCCGGAGAAACGATTACCAGGTTTTCCAGTTTTTTCTGGCGGATGTAACGGATGAGGACGGGAGCCGCGTACAAATGGTCTACCGGGATATCGAAAAAGCCCTGGATCTGTTGGGCATGCAGGTCAAGGGTTAAAACGCGATTCGTCCCGGCAGCCGCCAGCAGATTAGCCACCAGCTTTGCCGTAATCGGGACCCGGGGCTGATCTTTGCGATCCTGGCGAGCGTATCCAAAATAGGGGATAACCGCTGTGATCCGATATGCGCTTGCCCGTCGAGCCGCATCGATCAGAATCAGCAGCTCCATCATGTTCTGATTTGTCGGCGGACAGGTCGGCTGGACAATAAATACATCCCGGCCCCGGATATTTTCGTTGATTTTGACCCGGGTTTCGCCGTCTGGAAACGAGCTGACCGTCGCGTTCCCCAAGGGAGCACTCATGCACTTCGCTATTCTCTTGGCCAGCCCCGGGTGAGCTGACCCTGAGAAGATCTTAACTTCACGGTTGAAAGGAGTCATAGTCCAGGCGACGGGAACCAGGAGACTAATGCGAAAACGCTCCTTTGCAAGCAGGGGTTCGCGGTTCCAGGTTCCGAGTTTGCTGGCTCCTAGTTCCGAGTTGCCTCTGGCGCCAGAAGGAACGCCTGAATCCCACCCGAAACTCGGAACCGGGGACCAGAAACCCTTAACTCAACAACTCCGCCAGCTTTTCTCGGAAATCGGCGTCGTCCCGTACGGAATATCCGTTGTTGGCTCTGACCTTCAGTTCCTGGCCGTCGTGGCTTCGGAACCGGAGGAAAAGCGGCTGTGGACCCGGGTGTTGCATGACTAATTCGCGCAAGGCCAACAGTTTATCTTCACTCGTTCGCTCGATAGGGATGTCGATGGTCAGAGCCGCGACCTTTTTACCGCGGGTCACCGAACCAATCTCCGACGCGATCAGGCGAACAGTTTCATCGCGTCGCTCAATCTTAGCGGACACGGTCACGATTTTCGCTACTTCCAGATCTCTGCCTGATTTTGCAAAGACGTCCGCCCACACCAATACCTCTACCGAGCCGGTGAAGTCTTCTAGCGTCATTACCGCGAACGCCTTACCATCTTTCCGGGTAAATTTCTTTTCCAGGGTAGCGATGGACCCGGCAACTTTCACCGAAGACCGGTCCTCGAGATTGATCAATTCGCTGACCGGGGTGTACTTGCCGCCTTCAATCAGATCACGATAAGCGTCCAACGGATGCCCCGTAACATAGAACCCCAGCAGTTCCTTTTCATAAGCGAGCTTTTCGCTGAGCGTCCAAGGCGTGAAATCCGCAGGCTGACCGTTCTTCTTTCGGGCCGGCGCTACCTCGAGATCGCCAAAAAGTGAAACCTGTCCCGTGAGTCGGTCCTTCTGGATAGAAGCTCCGGCGGCGAGTGCCTGATCGATTTGAGAAAAGAGCAAGGCTCGATCCTGGCCCGTGAAATCGAAAGCACCGGCCCGGATCAAGCTTTCCAAGCTTTTCCGATTGACAGAACGCGAGTCCAACCGGCCGCAGTAATCGTCTAAAGATTTGAATGGGCCGGAACGTTCTCGCTCCTTGATAGCCGCAGCCATCGATGCTTCTCCGATGTTCTTGACCGCGGCCAGGCCGTAGCGGATTCCTTTCCGGCTCGTTTCCGGAACGAATTTCAAACCGCTCCGGTTAACATCCGGAGGAAGAATCGGTATCCCCATCCGCTGGCATTCCGCCACAAACACCGAAATCTTATCGGTGTTGTTGACCTCGTTGCTCAACAAACCGGCCATGAACTCTACTGGATAGTTCGCCTTCAAATACGCAGTCTGATAACTGATCAATCCGTAGGCGGCACTGTGGCTCTTGTTGAACCCATAACCGGCAAATTTCTCCAGCAAGTCGAAGATCGCGTTCGCCTTTTTTTCATCGATGTCATTCACTCGCTTACAACCCTCGATAAAATTGACTCGTTCCTTGGCCATTTTCTGCTTGTCCTTCTTGCCCATAGCCCGGCGGAGCAAGTCGGCTTGGCCTAGCGTATATCCGGCCAGCACATTGGCAGCCCGCTGTACTTGTTCCTGGTAAATCATGATGCCGTAGGTATCCGCGCAGACCTCTTTCAGCAGCGGGTGCTCATACTTGATCTTCGTCAGTCCTTTCTTCCGCTTGATGTAGTCGGGAATCAGCTCCATCGGCCCCGGCCGATAAAGCGCGACCAGTGCGATAATGTCGTCGAGTGAATTGATATCGAACTGTTTACAAAGATTGACCATTCCGCCGGATTCCAACTGGAATACGCCCACGGTTTCACCCCGGTTCAACAGGTCGAAGGTGGCGCGGTCTTTCAACGGGATTTCCTCGAGCGAGAAATGCGGTTCTCGTTGCCTGATCAGAGCGGCTGCGTCGTCCAGGACCGTGAGCGTCTTCAGACCCAGGAAGTCCATTTTCAGCATGCCCAATTCCGTCAGCGGACCCATGGCATATTGGGTCACAACTTCGTCGTCGTTCCCCCGGCAGAGCGGGATGTATTCATCCAGGGAGCGATCGCCAATAACAACTCCCGCCGCGTGAATCCCTGTGTTTCGTGTCAGCCCTTCCAGGACGGTAGCAAAACTCCAGAGTTGCTGGGTCGTTTCTTCGCTATCAACTGCCTGTTTCAGCTCCGGGTTTTTATCGTAAGCAGCTTTCAAGGTGATCCCCAGCTCGTTCGGGATCATCTTCGCGATCCGATCGGCATCCGAATAACTGAGTCCGATTACCCGGCCGACATCGCGGACCACGCTTTTCGCGCCCAGGGTACCAAACGTGATGATCTGTGAGACCGCACGTTCACCATATTTTTGGCGGACATATTCGATGACTTCGCCTCGGCGATTCTGGCAAAAATCGACGTCGATATCCGGCGGGCTAACACGTTCCGGGTTCAAGAAGCGTTCGAAAATCAGGCCGAACCGTAACGGATCGAGATCGGTAATCGCGAGCACGTAGGCAATCAACGAGCCGGCAGCCGACCCGCGCCCCGGTCCAACGGGGATTCCGTGGGATTTCGCGAAATGAATAAAGTCCCAGACAATGAGGAAATAGCTGGTGAATCCCGTTTTCTCGATGACTGAAAGCTCGTAATCGAGCCGGTTCCGCAATTCCGCGTCGCTCTCAGCACGTTCCCCGAAGCGATTGCGGAATCCCTCATAGCAAAGCTCGCGTAGATATTCTTCCCGGGTTTTGCCGGAAGGCGGTTCGTAGGCCGGATATTTCGAAACCCCGAAATCGAGTTTCAGGTCGCACATCTCCGAGATCAGCAGCGTGTTGGTCAGAGCCTCCGAGCAATCTGAAAACAATGCGCCCATTTCCGCCGGAGACTTGAAGTAGACCTCCGTCGGGTACCGCATCCGGCGCTCATCGTGCACCATTGAGCCGGTTCCGATGCAGATCATGACATCGTGCGCCTCATGATGAGATCGCTCCAAGAAATGAGCGTCGTTAGCCGCAACTAACGGCAGGCCCAGTTTGGCGGCGATCTTTTTTAGATGGCCGTTGACCAGATGTTGTTGTTCCAATCCGTGGTCGTGCAGTTCCAAATAGAAATGATCCGGCCCGAAAATGTCCGCGAATACGCCGGCCGTTTCTTCAGCCTTTTTCAGGTCACCACTCTGGATGGCCATGTTGATCTCGCCTTTCAGGCAAGCGCTCATCCCGATCAGCCCTTTGCTATGAGCCGCCAAAAGTGCTTTATCGATGCGCGGCTTATAATGAAACCCATCAAGGTATGCCGCTGACACCAGCCTGACCAGGTTGCTATATCCAACGATATCCCTGGCCAGCAGCGTAAAATGAAACGAGGCGTCTCGGGCCGACGTTGCGCTCCGGTCCGTCATCTTGCCGGGCGCCATGTAGATTTCGCAACCGATGATCGGCTTAATACCCGCCTTTTGGGCCGCTTGATAAAATTCCACCGCTCCATACATGTTTCCATGATCGGTGATCGCCACCGCCGGCATCCCGTATTCCACCGCTTTCTTCATCAGATCCGGGATACGAATCGCGCCGTCGAGAAGAGAATACTCAGAGTGAAGATGGAGATGAACAAAGGAGTCAGCCATGTGGATAAGCAAAATAAATCGCCCGGTCGGCCCACACAAGGCATGGCTCAAGAAAAACCGACCAAGGACGGACACGGACGAAGGCGAACCGGGAACGGCTGCCGGAATTTCACAGAGTTTGATTTTAAATGGAACTATGGCTTACTTGGCTTCCTCTGAAAATGCCGGGGTGGCGAAATTGGCAGACGCGCCAGACTTAGGATCTGGTGGAGCAATCCTTAGGGGTTCGAGTCCCCTCTCCGGCATTAAGCGCCGGTTTTTGAAGTATTTAGCCTTTGCTGCGCTGAGGCCGTTGTTCCTTGATCCTTTCCGGACTGATTTTGTCCGTAATGGCGGCTGCTAGAACCTGTGCTAGGCGGAACTCATCGCCAGTTAACGCCTGAGAACATGCCAGTCGAAGGCTCGCCAAGCCGTGTAAGCCGGCCCAGAACAACTCAGCGAGTTCAATGGGTTTGGCGACCCGCTTTTTTGAACCCACTTGGAGCTCCTCCATTGCCTTCACAAGCAGGCCGAGAGCGGCTTCACCGGTTCCTCCGGAATCGCGGTGGGTAAAAACCGCTTTCGTGAGTTGCGGGTCAGCCATAAAGATGAGCCGATAAGTTTCGGGGTCGCTCCCAGCGTATTCGAGGTAAGCACGTGCGAAGCCGGCGAGGCGGGTTGCGGCGTTTTTGCCGGTAACCGCTTGCAAGCTTTCATAGAGCCGCTCCAGTCCGGCGAAACAGAGTTCCTCCGCAATCTGTTCCCTGCTTTGGAAATGCAGGTAGATGGTAGCCGGTGCGTAATTAATCGCTTCTGCTACCCGCCGCATGGTCAGGGCGGCGAATCCTTGAGAAAGCAGGATGTCGCGGGAGACATCCAGGATTTTTTGGCGCAACAGCTGTTTACGTTTGGTGCGGCGATCGACAGTCGACACTGGCACGCAGCTTAGAGTTGACGTAACCCGAAATCCAGTTCAAACTGAACGCTGTTCAGTAAACAGTGTTCATATAATGAATATCGTTCATAAAAATCCCGCCGTCGCTCTGTTCGGAGCTTCCGGTACTATCGGTCAGGCGTTGGCGCCCCTTTTTGTCACTCAGCCCTTTCGGGCGGTCGGCCGGGCCCATGGCCAGCTTGCTTCCGTTTTCGCTCGTTATCCAAATGCCGACTTCGCGATTTGGGATCCGGCAAAGCCTGAAACTGCGGTCACGGCTTTGCAGGGAATCCAAACCATGATTTATCTGGTCGGTGTGCCCTATACCGATTTCAGGTTACATCCCGCTTTGTTCGAACAGGTCTTGTCCGCAGCCATCCAGGCCGGTGTCGAGCGCTGCCTTCTGGTCGGTACTGTTTACCCGTTTGGGTTTGCCCAGGCGCCGTTAGTCCGGGAAGATCATCCGCGTAATCCCCAGAACTTCAAAGGGGAGATGCGGAAGCAACAGGAGGACCTGCTGCTTACTGCCGATGCTGCCGGCCGCATCCGCGGTGCGATTCTGCGGCTACCTGATTTTTACGGACCAAAAGCTGCCAGGAGTTATCTCTCGAGCTTGTTTCAGGCTGCCGCTCGCCGCAAAACCGCGCAATTGATCGGGCCCCTTAATACGCCACATGAGTACGTCTACATCCCGGACGCCGCGTGGACTTTGTTCCGACTGATGCAGGAGGAAGCGGCCTATGGACGGAGCTGGCATTTAGCGGGCGCCGGCAAGATAACCTTGTCTGAGCTGATCAACCTCGTTGAATCGATTACCGGCCGCCCATTGCGAAAAATAGTGGTGGGCAAACGATCGCTGCAGTTATTGGGACTATTCGATCCGCTCCTGCGCGAGGTAGCAGAAATGCATTATCTGCAAACTCGCCCCTTGTTCTTGGACGATACGGCCCTCGCCGCTCTCCTTGGTCCGCTGAATAAGACTCCTTACTCAGAAGGGGTTCGCGTCTCGCTGGCTGGCGAATCGGTTTAGACACGATCACCAGGAACATGAACGAGCGAGAACGGTCGCCGTCCTGGAGGGGAGCCGCTTTGTAGGCAACCAAGTCTATAGGAGGCTAGCAGGCGGCTCCCGGGAATCGCCCAGCGGTGTCTACTTGATCCCGGCGCGATATTGAATGATTGATCGCCGGATCTAGCGCTGGTCGCCTTGGGTCATTCCCGGGAACTGCCTGCTATTACACCGGCAGCGCAAGAGATCTACGAGGCGGCTCCCTTCCAGGCGCCGGGCTGATAGAAACTGCTGGGCGATTCCCGGGAGCCGCCTGCTGGCCACTCATGGAATTAGCAGCCTACAAAGCGGCTCCCCTCCAGGGCTAGGGCTGATAGAAACTGCTGGGCGATTCTCGGGAGCTCATGGAATTAGCAGCCTACAAAGCGGCTCCCCTCCAGGCGCTAGGGCCAATAGAAACTGCTGGGCGATTCTCGGGAGCCGCCTGCTGGCAGCGCATAAAGCTTGGCGCCTGCAAAGCGGCTCCCCCCCATTCTGGGCGGCGGGCGACCACGCGTTCCGATCCTCAAACTGCCGCCCAAACCCGATGCACGTCATCGTGATCCTCAAGTGCCTGCAAAAAAATACCGACGTCGCCCTGTTGTTCACTGGTCAGTTCAACCCGTTTCTTGGCCACGTAGCCGGTTTCGCTGGTTACCACGTGCCAGCCATTCTGGGTCAACCATTGAGATACTGAGTGCGTGCTGGAACGATCGGTCGTAAAACGAGCACCGGTGCTGTTCTCTGGGATACTGTCGTTATCTTTGTGCGACAAGGCTTCTACTTCATTTGCGCCTGCCTCGATCGCGGCCCCCTCCAGATCCAAGTCGGCTTCGGAAGAATATGCTTCCACCAAACCAACGTGATCAAAGAGAAACTTGTTGCTCCCAGGCGCCCCCAATTGCCCTGACTTGAATAATACCCGGATCTCCGGCGCGGTCCGGTTCTGATTGTCTGTCAGCACCTCCACGATAACCGGGACTTTGTGCGGCGCGTAACCCTCAAACATGACACTAGTCAATGTCAATTTCTCGCCTCCGATCCCGGCGCCTTTCTTGATCGCTCGGTCGATTACCTCACGGGTAACGCTTGCCCTCTTGGCTTTGTCGACCGCGGCGGCCAACCGGGCATTATTCTCCGGCTCTGCTCCTCCAAGCTTCGCCGCAACCATGATTTCTTTGACGATCTTGCCGACCGCTTGCCCTTTTTTGAGATGGGCAACTTCACGTTTTGCCTGCAACCATTGGCGTCCCATAAGACGGCGTAATCTGATCCGAAACTGTGGCTGTGCAATGCGCCGGTGCCAATGTCCGGATGAACTGCGCCAAAATGCACCGAGTGCGGATAAACGAAACCTATTTTATTTATGGGGCGTGACACTAGGCGTTGCCGCGATCGCGGCGCTCAGGGTGATCACGGGCAGACGTCCGTCTGTCCTCCAGGGATCGCCGCCACCATTTCGTCCTTGGGGCGGGTTTTGGAAACCGTCTTCCCAATCCACGCTGCTAACTCGGCCGGCATGCTGCAGATCGGATAACACTGCATCGCGTTCGACGTCCACATCGGGAGCAATGTGATGAGTGATCTGACCGGTTTCGCGGCTGAATCCGACGCTGCGATCAAAAGTGACCGCCCCTAGCCAGGACGGTGTTCCCGATGTCTCCTGAACAGGAGACTGCCAGAACCGCACATGATGCCGCTGTCGAGCGTCGTTCCCGACTGGTTTCTCAAAAGCCAAGTCCTCCTTGCGGCCGAAGAGAAAAAGGTTGCTGACCGGCGCATCAATATAGGGTCGATGCAAGATCGTACTTTCCGCGATTCGCAGGCTGCTCCTCAAAGTGATTGGGTCCGCCGGATACCACCCGGCAGCTAGAAAGGCTGAAACGAGATCAGATTCGGTTCCAATGATATAAAGATTTAACGGGTCCCCGGCGACTCCGGCACCAGTAGTAGTGATCCTGGGGGCATTCGCC
>JAFAVN010000596.1 GCA_019242435.1 Verrucomicrobiota bacterium
GATTCTGTGGGTAACCTTTTTATTAGGTTCTCTTCCGATCACTGCTTCCGTGCGAGCTACGTGCAACTCCGTTTATGCCAAGCTGAGAAAGCATCGGACGGTAGCGATCAGCGATTAACCTGAAAGCCACTACGCCCTTCCTTCTTATTCACGAAGGCGAGCGCCCCGACCGTAAATGAGAAGCATACTAACAACACGCCGCCATAGATGATCTGGCGGCCTGCTTCGGGCATCTGCAGGACCGAGAGCATGCTCTGCAGCAGCACAATCAAAAGTACGCCGAAAACCGTGCCGGTATAGTGGCCCGCTGGGGTCACTTGCCGAGTCCGACCGCGTTTGGAGAGCGGGTGGATAAAGCGATATTAAAAGGTAAAACAAAAAGGACTGCACTTTATGGCGACACGATTTATCGAGGTCCTCCCCAACCGGGGAGTCGATGATAATCCGGGTCCGATTCCAGAGATGATTGTTCCTCTGAGAGGAACCAATCATATTCTTCTGATCGATGGAGAAGGCGTTGCCCTACAAGCCGAGAGCCCGCATATGCTCGAGATTGCGGAGGTCTTTAATTTGTGAGAAAAGACCTTCCGAAGCCACGCATGTGGCGGCTCAAAGGCTTGGCGTTGCCGGGCGAAGGTGGTCTCCTGGTGCTAGCCCGCCGGGGAACGACAGTGATTACAAAACTGCGTGTCTTTGTTCTCGAGAATCGGATCGTCCGATTGGCAGTGCGCCCTCTACAAACAGCCCCAGGGGTTTTCCATGCGAAAGTTCTTCCGGATCCAGTCGCATTTGTCTATGAAATGAACGAGATTTGGGCTCCGCAAGCAAACGTGCTAATCGATCTGGTTCCCTCCAAACCGGCGCTCATCGACGACCCGGACCAGATCGCGCGCGATTTGGGAGCCGTTGAAGCCGACGGCATCACGCCGGACACGAAGAAAGGCGTCTTCCCAGAGAAAATCCAGATGTTGACCTACGGAAACTTGCGGAGTTTTGCCCCCGTCTTTTTGTCGTATCTCGGGACGGATCCGGTTAAGAACACAGACTTCACTCTATTTGTGGTGCATGCGATCGCCGCCTACGCCGGCCATACCAGTGGGCTCACCGATCCATCCTATCAATTTGCGCTGGTCTCGGAGGACGCCGCCGCCCGCGACTGGGCTCACGAGCTCGGTCATTTCCTAAGAAGAGCGCATGGCGAATCTGTAGTGGGGGGCGAGTTGATGGTATCTGGCGGTGAAGGGGAGAAAATCCCGGTGCAGGACGCGGTTAAGGTCTTTAACAAGCTTCATACCCAGAAGCTACCACATTGAATTAATAAGAGTTACCAACTCTGGTTTAACCGGACAGGCTCGAGATTAGGTCCGCTCCCTAGTTGCTCAAATCCATTCCAATGGGTGTTAGCAAACGCTAAGACACGGTGGGCACCGAGGGAAATCAAAGCCTGGTCAGCGTTCATGGCAAAACGCGGACCGGAGAGCGACGCGGAAACGCTTGCGCTGTTTGCCGAATACGTGGGTCAATGTTCTAAAACCCGCGAAGACGTCAAAACCTGGTTCGAAGCCATTGAGCTCGATGACTGTACACGATCAGCGCCCCACCATCTCGCCGGTTTTCAGACCGGTGGTCAGGTTGCCCGGTGCCCATAAAGGCGTGCGTTGCACATTTCCAGAAGGCCGCCGATATAGCTCGACTTGGCCCGATCGAGGAACAAATCGCTTTCGGAGGTGTTGGCATACCAGCCGTTCTGGCGCTCTAACATTCCAAGCGACACGAGAGCATCGAAGAAATCCCTTGCGCCGCGCGGGTGCAACTCCAGGCGGCTGCGCAGGGACTCGCCGTCCTGCGGACCTTTGGCGAGTTCGGTGAAGAGGCCGAGTTCGATGGCACTAAGCAGGGTCTTCGAACTCCAGAAGCCAAAGCCCGATTGCATGATTGTATCAGGGGTAAGTTCGGTGGACATAAATTTCGCTTTCTATAAGTCGCTCGATTATCGAGTAATCGGGGTGCGATTCGTGTCCTGGTGTAACTCGACGTAAGTCGAAGGCGAGAACTGCGCCACGGGGCGCGTCACAATCAACGCAACTTTCACTTCCCACGGAGACGATTATCCATCGGGCTTACCGGGTGCTCTGGTTCGACTCCAGGTAGCTTACAATGCATAATCGCCCCAGTATCGCTGAATTTCCAGGGTCCGAATCAATCGCCCACACTGCTCCAATGCCTCGGCGGTTGCGTGATAACGATTCACGAGCTCAAGCACCCGCACAGGCGCTTCGAGCTTTTGGCCGGATAGGATCCGACTCTGACGAATCCGTTCGACCGCCTGATTCATCTCGGCTAGCGCGCCCTGGACGCTTGGCAATTCGCGCCGGCAATCGCCGCGTCGAAAGCATTCGGCGAAAGCGTCCAACACCTGTTTAAATTCGATTTCCAATCGCTCGAACTGCGGGCGCAGAATTGCTTCCGTGATCTCGGGCAGGATTTGTCGGCGGGAAACAAGCTCTGTGGTCTCGACCACAAGCCCTTGCAAGGCACGAACCAGTACAGCCAGCCTGTCCCTTTCTTGTTGGGAGCACCCAGCGAATCGAATCTGATCTGACGCCTGCAGCGCTTCCGCCGGCAATATAGCCAGTTGCGTTCGGATTCGTTCCTGGTACGGGTCTCCGGACAGCAACGCTTTGAGCCGGGCAACAATCGCGAGCAAATCATCGCGAAGCACCCTTTGCGGCAAGACTGGCCAGATGAGTCTCCCAATCACTGTGGCGATCACCATTCCTGTTATCAAACCGAGAAAGGTATCAATGATCGTTTGAGACGGCACCGGCGCTTGCGGATTGAGCCCGACAAAACTGCTGATGGAAAGGAAGGCGAGTTGCATCCAAAAGTTGATCCCGGAGATTCGAGCAGTCAGGAAACCGAAGACAAATAAAATCAGGAACAATGTCAGGTTCATGACGAGGTAATCCGCTAAAAATGGAGTGGTGAGAAGAAGCAGGACCGTGCAGACGGCGAGGCAGAGCGCTGCCCGGAAGGTATTCTGAAAAGCTCGCAAATCGCCTGTTCCACCCGCTCGCAGGAATGGCCGGCCGAGAATACTAAAGGTCCACGCCGCCAACGGAATTGATGGTGGTCCAGGTGGATTGATCCACTTCAGGAGCAGAAGGGCAATTACGGAAGCTAAACCACCCTTGACGCCCGCCTTTACCCAAAACCAGTCGATTGTCGGAAGAAAATCCCACTGAGGTTTGGCTTTCGGCAACTCTTGGCGAAGGCGAGGCAGTCCTTCCGTCGCGGCGCGCAGTTCATTCAAATCGTCGCGAATCGAACGGAGCGCCGCGAAATGTCCTAGGAACGCGATTTCGGTTTCGAGCGGCATGGTGTGAAACACACCCCGATCGCGAATCTCGGTCACCTTTGACTCAAAAGACGCAAAAGCCTCGTTCAGACGGCTTGAGGGCAGTTTTTCTCCTCGATGCTGTGGCCTGACGAGGATGTCAAACTCTTCGGAAATCCCGGCGGCCAACAACTCAAGTTCGTTCTGCACTTGCCCAAAAATCGGAAGCTCCTCCTGGCGCCATCGCCCCAAGTCGAGCGCGGAGTGGAAAAGGTCGGTCAAAGACACCACAAACGCGTTGTAGTTCGAAAGACGGGCGCTGAAAACGGTGCTCTCACGCGACCCAGCCTGCAGAAGATTGCTGAGTACTGACAGCTGTCGCCCAAAGGCCTGACGGATCTGTTCTACCGGCGCTTCGGTCCCGTGCAGGTATGCCTCTGTATCTATCGAGACGAGTTGACTCGCCGTCTTCAGTGCGGCCCACCCAGTTTCGAGAAACTCCTCGCGCGCGTAGCGTGGCCAGAGCACGGTCGTTACAACAAGCGAACACATGCATCCAACCAATATCTCCAGTGTCCGGTTCAGGCCGGTCTGCCAGACCTGATCAGGCGCGTCAACCCCATACGTTGCAACAGAAAGCATTGTCAGACCGACTAGGAAATAGGCGTAAGGGACTTGGCTGGCAGGAAATTGCCCGAACATGTAGCTCGAGAAAGCAATGACAAAGAAGACCACGGTCAGAAAGATCACCGGCGTCGACGTGTAGTCACCTACCAACCAGATTCCGAGCAGAGCTCCACAGATCGTACCCACAACCCGGAGGATCGCTTTTAAAGCGATGGAGCCAACATAATGTGCGCTCATCATCACGAGGACCGTGAGGACTGCCCAGCTGGGATGCTCCAAACGCAAGACCTGAGTCACGTAGAGTGTGAGCACACCTGCCAGACCAAGCTTGATACCATACCGGACTCTCAGATCAGCAAACGCACCCTGCAGCGGCCATCGCGACCTGGTCGACACCGGAACGGTCTCCGCTCGAGTTGTCATCGGAAGACTTGGCGAGCTTACTGGCCGCCGCCCGATCGCGTCAACGTTGCAGGCTCGTCTCTGAAGTATCGGTCGTCGCAGCCGACTTCAGCGTGTTGTGCTGTATCCTGACCGACTTCACTGCGGGATTGGACGGGAAGATTCCGCCGATCTCTGATAGGCGGAACACCGTCCCGTTCGAGACCGTGTTGTACTCGATGCCGAAGCATTGCCGTTTGAGTCAATCCCAAAACTTCTCGGTCCTTAGAGATAGCTGGCCCCTTGCTATCCTCGTATTAT
>JAFAVN010000028.1 GCA_019242435.1 Verrucomicrobiota bacterium
TGCCATGATGCTGATTTATCCGCTCATCGTCCTTCTGGTAGCAGCGGGAGTCGTGTGGCTATTGATGACTCGGGTCGTCCCTCAATTTGTGGGCGTCCTCGGCGAGATGCATGCCAATCTCCCAGGGCCGACCCTTTGCTTGTTAGGTTTATCCCATTTCTGCACGGATTATCCTTTTGTTCTGCTTGCGCTTGTGGCTAGCTTGACGCTCTCCGTTATTCGGTTGCCAGGTTATGTGAAACGGCAACCAGGGCTGCATCGACCGGTTTTGCGCTTCCCGATGGTTGGAAACCTGATCCTGCTTCTCATTCGGGCAAACTTCATTCGGACATTCGCTCAGCTGAAGCAGGCTCGGGCTAAGACCACGAATGCTTTGTCTCTTTGCCGCGAGTTGAGCTGGAACTACGAATACCGGGCAGCGATTGGCCGTACCCTGGTTCGGGTGCAGCGCGGTGACTCTTTGGCCACAGCGTTGCATGATGACCGGGAAATCTTCGGCGAGTTGGTCATCAACGGATTGGCATTCATGGAAGCGGCCGGCACCGGAAGCAATGGGCTACTGCGTTTGAGCAATTTATTGGAGCGTCAAGTGGATAGCAGGCTTTCTGCTTTCAGGCAGGTATTGGATCCCCTCCTTATCATTATTCTCGGCCTGGTGATTGGCAGTATTGTTTTTGCCACTTTCCTCCCAGCAATGGAAATTATGCAGCGAATTTAAGAAACAAATACAAATTAAGTTGTTAGTTACAGGTTTATCAATTATTTATTCGTGGCAGATGAAGTACTCGCTCACCCATTACCTGCGCCATTTTCCGCTGCGCTATTATCTTTCCGGCGGCCTAGTCGCGACCAGTGAACCGATGGGTGTTTTTTTTCTTTCCCAGAAGAATTCGTCGGTGCTGATTTCGAAGGGCCAACGGGTTATCGCTTTTGAAGAAGGTATCGGCGATCTGACGGACGCACCACCCGTTCCTGGCCGGCTCGATCCTGCAGCGGTCGGCGTCCGTACTTTTACGTCTAAGCTGCTGAGTCGAAATCACTCGAGAGGTAAGGCTCAGCTGGTGCTGTTGCCTGATTGCGACGTAAATGACATTTATTTTAACGTTCATCTGGTGCCCAATCTGCGGGAGCCAACGGCCGAAGGTCTTTTGGAGAGCCTGGGGGAGGAACCGAGGCAGGTGATCGGTGCGTGGGATGAAACCAGATCGTTTCGCTGGGCGGTGTTGGACGCGAATCTGAGAGCCTTATCGGGTCGACTGGATAACAGGCACGCGCAGATTGTCATTCTGGGACTACCTGCGGATTATTGTGACGATTGCGAAAGCTGGGCGGAGCGGCAGGGTGCCTCGTTAATGGCGATCGTGCCGATTCCAGTGGCTTGTTTGGGGTGGTTCTTAAAGAAAGTACCAGTTCAACAAAAGACGGCGTTCGTGCTTTTACAGCTTACCGCGTCTGTAGCAATCGCGGTGATTCAGGGACGAAAGCTCGTTCTGTTTCGCCAGTACGAAGAGGATATCGATCATGTCAGACAGGAGCTAGTGAAACTAACCAAGCAGTTGAGCCCGGAGAAAGAACCATATGTTTGTGTCTGGTCTTGGTTGGTCGAAGAAAAAGATCAGATCGTGGTTGATGGATTGGCATTGGCGGGCCCGGTTTTGCAGGAAATCGAAGGCGGCCAAATCATTATCCAACGGCGCCGCGGGCCTGCCGACCAGATCAGTTCTCCGATCGCGCTCTTGCTACGCTGGGTTGCGCAGGAATTTCGATGAAAAATCTCTTCGTTAGTTCTGAAAAGATCGTCCTGAGAAGTTATCAACAGGAACCGACGTTCCGGCTGATCGGTTGCCTATTCCTGCTTGCCGGCTTCTTGCAAATACCAGTCCTGTTCTTCGCTGGCATCGTTTGGAAAGACAACCAGGCCCAGACAAACCGGCGCATTCAACTTACGGCGGCAGCAAATGACCTGCAAGCCAAGCTGGGGAACTTGAAGGAGACGCGTCAGAAACTGGCCCAAATTCAGCAGTGGGAACCCGTCGTCAAAAATCGGTTACCATGCGGCGCCGTATTAGCGGCCATTGAACGTGCAGTGCCTAGAAACACTGTCCTGGAGAGGATCGCGATCGAGCCCAGCCGTTTTCAAGTTGTCCCGGTAGCCGGTGGCACCTACCGGGTGCCGCTGCTATACGCCGTGTCGATTCAAGGTAGCTTGCGATTCGGCGCTCGCGATGCGTTAGACACTTTTTCGACCGAGCTTAAGAAACGGTTAGGTCTTCAAAACATCCGCTCAAGTCTGCTCGCCCCGGTTGACGAATTGATTCCTTTTGCCCTCGCGTTCTCGATCGTGCCCACCGGCAACTACAGTGCATTAGGTGTACAAAGGATAGCGGATCCGGATCGGTTGTGAATATCGGCGTTTCGTTCCAATGAAGTTCCAAGTCTTATCCCTGTTCAGTGCGTTTGTATTGGCTGCCTGCGTGCTCGTTTCAGAGGGTTACCTTTTGTGGCAAGCCCGGAACGCGATTGCAGCTCTCGCTCAAGGAAATGACCAGCAAAAGGCGGCGAACGATCAATTGGCAAAACAAATTGAGGGTTTGCAGCTTAGTAAATCTCGAATCGATGCGCTGTTTCTGCGGTTGAGTGACTCGGTCATTGCTCCCCGAGGGGTTTCCTCACTGCATGTGGGCCAGAGTTCTTCGTCTAACCTGGAAGGCTCGGCAATAGAACCCACCGGCATCGGCGCCTTTACTCAGGCCGGCTTCGTCGTGCAGCCGCTTCGAGTTCCGAACGGCGAAATGTCCGTGATTTGCGAGGCTGGCACAGCGAATCTCGAGTTTCATCGATTGATTCCGTTGTTGGCTGAGCAAGAAAATGCGGACCTGTTTCTTTACTTTGATAAAGTCGTGCTGAGCCGGCCTGCGAGCGTCAGACCGTTCTCAAACGATCCGACGTATTTGGATACCCGCTTGACCATTCGGCTGCTTACTAGCAAATGATCAGAAGATTCTTTTGTGTATTCCTTCTGCTCGGTCCTGCCCTGGCCTTGGGCGGAGAGGTGATCATGCCTCATTTGCCCGACCTTTATTCGTTCCAATACAGTCCGCTGCCACGTGATCCATTTATCAGTCCTGAGGCTAGCAAAACCTTAGTCGGGCACGACATCGAGGTTGATAGTTCATTTGGTAGTAAAGCGGCTCAGCGCTACCTGCAGACTCTAGTACAGGCGATCAAGAACGAGCTGTTTGTGGGGGGAGTAAGTACCGGGGATGACAAAACTCATGATGTCGCGTTGATCAATGGGGTTGCATTTGCTGAAGGTGCAAAGATTCCGGTCACCATTTCGGAAAACGATTTGGGGCAGCTCGCGGAATTAGCTCGGACTTATGGTTTGCCGCTGGAGCGAGATAGAACAGAAAAAAATACG
>JAFAVN010000504.1 GCA_019242435.1 Verrucomicrobiota bacterium
CCGAGATGCGTGTAGTTCACAAGCTCGGTAAAATCGTTGACGGATCTGCCTGGGTAAGCGCAACCAATGCTTATTACCGTTGGCGGCATCCTATCGACCCGCAACAAATCCTCAGCGGGATTGACCGGAAAGGCCTCGAAAAAATCCGGCGGAAATTTGCCGTCCCCGGCGAAAAGACCCACTGGCCCAAGTACCTTGATGCCGAGCGCTGGCTGCAGCTCAATATCCGGCGGGCGCAAGAATTGAAGCTAACCGGCCGAACTCGCCGGCTCCGGATTCTGGACTTAGGAAGCGGTGCTGGATACTTCCTTCTGGTGGCTCGACATCTGGGCCATTCCGGTATGGGTCTCGACATCCCGGATCCCCCAATGTATGGCGAGCTTTTCGAGCTTTTTGGTCTGAAAAGGGCGGTCTGGGAAATCAAGGCATTCCAACCCCTGCCCGATCTGGGTGAACGTTTCGATCTGGTCACCGCTTTCTCAATCTGCTTTAACGAACACAAACGGTCTGACCTCTGGACCGCAAAAGAATGGGCGTTCTTTTTAGACGATCTGGAAACACGCTTCTTGGATGCAGGCGGTGAGATTTTCCTCGGCATGAACCCGGAGGAGGATGGCTCATTCTATACCCCTGATCTTCGCCAGTTCTTCGTCGATCGGGGAGCGAAAGTCGATCGAGCAAAGGTGTGGTTTACAAGGGTCGGGGCAAGGCAGGCAAATAAGCAGTAGGCAGTCATCAGTAAGCACTAAGCAGTAACCAGTAATCGCTAAGTTTGCCCAAAGACTGAAGAAAATCGTTCCTCCCAGACTCACTGTGGACCGATTACTGTTTACTGCTTTACGAATGGTCCTAAAATCTTTTTGATAAGAAAGACTACGGGACAGCGTTCATTGTTCAGTCTCCCGCTCTTCAGATGCCGACTCGCGGAAAAATTCTTATCGCAGATGATCAACCGGAGATTCTGGATGCACTCTCGTTCATCTGTTCGGCAGAAGGGTATCACTGTACCACAGTCGATCGCCCGGAAGCCGTGATCCCTACTCTGCGCAAATCGGAGTACGACTTGCTCCTTATGGATATGAACTATCACCCGGACCGCACTTCCGGTCAGGAAGGCCTCAACCTTCTACGCCAAGCGCACCAACTCGACCCCGCTTTGCCTGTGGTGGTGATGACGGCCTGGGGATCAATCCCGCTCGCCGTGGATGCCATCCAGGCCGGAGCAAGGGATTTTCTGCAGAAGCCATGGGAAAACGAGCGACTCTTTTCTATTCTTCGGACCCAAATCGAGTTACGCACCGCTCTCAAGCGAAAGGAGCGGTTGGAAGCGGAGAACCGTGTGCTAAGGAGCGCTCAGAATGCACCTTCAGATTTCGTGGCCTTGTCGCCGGCTATGCAGGAGGTTCAGCGTGTCATCGAGCAAGTCGCACCGTCTGACGCCAATATTTTGATTACCGGGGAAAACGGCACCGGAAAAGGCGTGGTCGCTAGGATGCTCCATCAGCTTTCCACCCGGTCCCAGCAACCCTTGATCAGCGTTAACATGGGCGGCATTCCGGAAACGCTTTTCGAAAGCGAAATGTTCGGCCACGTCAAAGGCGCGTTCACTGACGCCAGGTCGGACCGGGTAGGCAGGTTCGAGCTGGCCGACGGAGGGACCCTCTTCCTGGATGAGATCGCGAACCTGACCGGCTCACAGCAGGCCAAGATCTTGCGCGTTTTAGAGATCGGCGAATTTGAAAAGGTCGGGTCATCACGCACTCAAAAGGCTAATGCCAGAGTCCTGAGTGCTACGAATGCCGACTTAAGAAGAGACATCGACGCGGGTAAATTCCGGGAAGATCTCTATTTTCGATTGAACACGATCCAGATCCATCTACCGCCTCTGCGGGAACGGACAGATGATATATCGGCTCTCGTGAAACTGTTCTTGGATGAGCTGGCGGGACGATACCGAAAAAAGACGCCGGAGGTTTCACCGAAAGCTTTGGAATCGCTGCAACGGCATAATTGGCCGGGCAATGTACGTGAGCTGCGCCACGTGATGGAACGCGCGGTTCTCCTGTGCGGCTCAAATACCATTCAACCGAGTGATCTTGGTCTGCACACGGCACAGCCGACCAAAGCGAGTGTCTTGGAAGAAATGGACCTGGAATCGGTCGAGGCTCACCTGATCAGGAAAGCACTCGACCGTCATCAAGGTAACGCTATCACCGCAGCCAAAGCGCTCGGGCTAAGCCGGAGCGCCTTTTATCGGCGCCTGCAAAAGTATAAGATCGCCGGGTAGCACCGGCGTTGTTAGGGCGAAGCTCCAGCAAAACCTGAAACCCCTCGCGAAGCGTTTGGTTCTTCTGGTCCCTGGCGGATTACGCCAATTTGCTGCCTAGCCGTTAGGCTGTACCACGCCCAGGAGAACCTGATTCCGTTGTAAAGCTGGGATCGTTCGATTCAAGGATAAAATCACGTCGAGGGAAGCGGCTCGGCCTCTTTTGGCACATCACGTCCGGGATATAAGGCACTGCGTAACCCTACGCATCGGGTGTAGTTGAATTGGAGCC
The DNA here is from genome assembly GCA_019242435.1 of Verrucomicrobiota bacterium. Taxonomy (GTDB): domain Bacteria; phylum Verrucomicrobiota; class Verrucomicrobiia; order Chthoniobacterales; family JAFAMB01; genus JAFAVN01. Next base: position 2,559 of record JAFAVN010000504.1, read on the forward strand.
TCGCCCCCCGGTCCCGGGCATATGCTCGGCGCTCTACCTAAAA
>JAFAVN010000181.1 GCA_019242435.1 Verrucomicrobiota bacterium
GAATTCGCGGAGGCGGCCAGAATGGATGGCGCAGGTTGGTTAAGGATCTTATGGGAAATCTATCTTCCGCTTTCCAAACCAGTTATAATCAGCGCCGGCCTGCTAATTTTCCTCTTCCAATGGGGATCATTTCTCTGGCCACTGATCTGCACGCGTTCAGAGAATCTCAAGGTCATTCAAGTGGCTCTTGCCGGATTCCAGGAACGCTATACCACCGTTTGGAACCAGTTATTTGCCGCTTCAAACGTGGCGACGCTGATTCCCCTCCTCATTCTATTGCCATTGCAGCGATTCTATATCCAAGGCGTCACTGCCTCCGGTTTCAAAGGTTAACTAACTGTTAATTTCACCTAACCAACACCATTTGTTATTCATCATGTCATTGCCCTATGCGACCTGTTATTTTCGATACTGACATCGGATCGGATGTCGACGACATTCTGGCGCTCGCCTTGCTGGTAAACAGCCCCGAACTGAACCTGATAGGAGTCACTACCGTCTACGGTGATACCGGGCGGCGAGCTCAAATCACGAAAGCGGCTCTCGACGCCTTTAAACGGCCGAATACACCGGTGGTGCCCGGCGAACAGAAGACTTTGACGGAACGCCAGATCTTTTGGGCCGGTCACGAAGGATACGGGATTGACGGTTTAGAGAAAATCGAGGTTTCGACCTCTATCCAGGCGGTCAACTACCTGCTGGAAAACATTGCTCAGCATGGGAACGATTTGGAGATCCTGGCCACCGGTCCGTTAACTAATATCGCCAAAGCCATTTCGCAGGACAGAGAGACCTTTTCCCGAATTAAGCATCTTTACCTGATGGGAGGGGCCTTTTGGTTGGACCGGCCCGAACACAATATCCGCTGCGATCCAGAGGCGGCCCAAATTGTGTTCGAGTCCGGGGTACCCATTACAGCGATCGGCCTCGACCTGACTTTGCGAGTACTTCTAGAAGATGAAGATGTCCGCGAAATCGGTCGGGCTGACGCAGCCGGCCCAATACTCGAAGATCAAATCCGGCGCTACTGGATATACAAACAGATCAAGGGTAACCATCCTCACGACCCGCTAGCGGCGCTAGCCATGGTGCGACCCGACCTTTTTGTATTTGAGAGCTGGGACGTAGTAGTGACCCAGGAAGGTCGGTCAGAAGGACTGACCCGGTTAGCGAAACCAAAAGCAGGCAATGTGCGCGTCGGGTTTGATGTGCTCGCCCGGACCGCGGAGCGAGAGATAGTGCATAGGATTGCGGGAAAATCCGGCTCAGCCAGTTCCGGAGCCTCGCCCTACCGACGTCAGCTCTTGTAATTCTCTCACTGCACGAACCAGCTGAATTAGACTTTCAGAAGGAAGAGCTTTGTCAGCGACCGATTCTCTTTCCCCCATCACATGATCTATCGATGACAGCGGTTGGTGAATGGTTTGCCAATCGAACCGGGCTATCATGGTTGCGCACGCTTCTACTGCATCGGCTATCAATTTAGCGATTTCGACTTTACTGTTGCTCGATGTGGCAGTTGACTCTTGCTCTCTTAGCCACGGGAGAGAGGTAACGTAAATTTCCTGGACGGCGGCGGTCACATCCTCAAGGTCAGGTCCTGAAGCCGGTCGCGACCTATAAAGCATTGCTTCAAAAGCGGCTTGTTCTTGGTACGAATTGGCCGCGGCCAGCCCAGACACGATTTGCAGCTCGAGCTGTTGCTTTTGGGCATCCGAAACTCGAACCGTTTCAGGCGGTTTGAGAAAACGGGCAATCGCCCGAAGACAAGCGGTGAGTTTTTCGCGGACAATCGACTCGGCGCTCTCCGGCCATACCAGCGAGAAAACTACGCTAACAATCAAAACGCCAAGCATGATCCCGATAAATCGGTCACGAATCGGATCGATCTCCTTTGGAGGTCCGTACCCAGGTAACACCCCAAGATCGAAGGCGAGCGCAATTTGAAGTCCCATATAGGAGATCCGGTCGCTGCCGGCACTGACCCATGCCGCCAGGCCATGCAGGCAGAAGACGATGAATAGGTACATCCCTAAAGTCTCAAATCTGGGGATCACCCAAATCGCGCATACCAAGCCTAACCCGCCTCCAATAATGCAACCCACAATTCGGAGTAGTCCCTTATGCATGGTGGCACCGGTGCTGGCCAGCGCGATGATCAGCGGCGTGTAATATACGGTATGGATGCCAAAGTAGTCGCTGGCAGTATAAAACAAGTAGCCGATCATTCCCGCCAGCGTAACCTTCAACGCGAATTGGACGTGCTTCGGATTGCTGAACGCATCTGCTACCAAAAGGGACTTTTTCTGGCGGGGGGCCGGTTGCAGTCGCTCGTCATCCGCGCGCTTTGCCACGAGATCCTCGAACGTATTCTCCGCCTCGGCTAATCTCGGTGCCAATACATCTCCGGATGTGTTGGGAGAAAGAGCCGTGTCGTCGGAAGGTATAAAACCGGCAGCGAATTCTCGCTCGAAGCACTCGGCATTTTCCGCAATCCGGACGAGACCCGCTCGCTCGGTCGAGGAAATGGCCATCGGATTTGACGATTTTGTTAGCGTCCCAGCGTAGGAGAAGATCAGTTTACCAATTCGATCGACCCCCAATATCATGAGCGTCAGTTGTGGATGCTTTGGTCGGAAGCTAGAAGCCTCGAGCAAAGA
>JAFAVN010000044.1 GCA_019242435.1 Verrucomicrobiota bacterium
TCCGTATTTACCAATCATTTTTGCTTCGAACTGCTGCTCTTCAGCGGATTCCTGCTGGTTGGAAGACGCGCTTCCATGCTGCCCAGCCGCTAAATCGGGTCTTTCGATCACCACGGACGTATTCGGTCCAGCAAAATGAAGAACTAGGAAGAAAACTAAGCTGACACTGATATAAAACCGGATTGGATTCAGAAACCGGATTTGCTGTCCTTGCAAAAACCGCAGAGTCAGTTCACCCGGCCGCGACAGCAAAAGCCATAGTGTTTGAATTACCTTTGCGTCGAAGGTAAGAAACGAATCCAAAAAATCGCGAAAGACGGTTCCGAACGATTGCTGGTAGTCGATGTCTCGCTGACCACATTGCGAACAATACGACCCGTTCAAAGGCGCCCCACAATTTCTGCAGTTCGTTGCAGTCGGATTCGACACGCCTTCGAATTTAGCCGAGGACGACGCATTTGCGCCGATCAAAGTCCTGGCCATCCTGGAGATCTACCAGCCCAGAGGGCAGGGCATCAAGCTTTAAAGGATTGCATTAACCCGCATGTTATAGCACTGGTCGCCGAACGCATAGAGCCCAGACCGCGTATGCGGATAAATGGGTTTGGTCCTGACAAGTTCGCGTCGAATCCACGATGTTTCGGTCGGGGGAAGACAAGAGCGCATACGAAGGCTGGATCTGCCACCACAGAGCCGCCTTCGGCGGTGCAAGAACGCCGCGTCGTAATGCCGAGACTACAAATTCGCAGTCGGTCATCTGATTGGCAGATTGAAAGAGTTGAGCGAAAATCTTTGCATGAAACGTGATCTAGGAGTCGGAATTGGGACTCAGAGCCCGATCGCTAAGGATCGGAAGAGAGAGTTAGTTAAAATAGCCTACCGTCTGATCGCGGAGAAGGGACTCGAGGGATTCCGAATTCGTCAAGTCGCTGCCGAAGCGGGCATTGACAATGGCACGTTACATTACCATTTCCCGAGCAAGGAAGCACTGATTCAGGGAGTCGTCGACTACCTGGTTCGAGATCTCGAAACCAATCGCGCCCCGGGGAACAAAAACGGGCGCCAGACGGCTCTCAGCGAGTTGCGTCGGGAGTTCGAGGACATTCGCTTGCGGTTGCACGACACACCTGAGCAGTTGGTAGTACTCAGCGAGTTAGCGATTCGGTCTTGGCGTGACCCGATACTTGCGAAAATCTTCAGGAAACTGGACGACGGATGGTATGCGCATCTCGTGAACTTGCTAGAACGAGGTATCCGGCAGGGACTCTTTCGCGAAGACTTGAGTTTGCAACCATGCGTGAGAGCGATCATGGTGGCGCTGAGAGGCATCGTCTATCAATCGAGACTTCCGCGGCGTGAGCTCGACCTGCTCTTGTCACAGCTGGCTGCCCAGACCGAATGTTGGATATTGGCTGGAAATTCCGTCCGGCGAAAATAGAGGCAATCAAGTTAATTTCGAGTGGATCAGCTGCTCGCTGTTAATTGCTATCACTAGCTTCCTGGTCTCGATGCGGCTCCTCGAACGGTTGGCAAGCTGATTGATCCTGCGCGGAGAGATGCCGATAAATGGCTGCGCTTACCGTTTCCGCCATGTCCATTCACCACTTAGAAGGAACTCAACCAGCGCGACTGCCGACTTCAGACAGTTGGCAGCGCCCAAAAAAATTCATTTGCAATATTCGGTCATCTGGTTGACCGATTAATATGAAACCAGTATTACCAGTCGAACTTACTCCCGATACCATCATGCAATTTGGCTTTGGCTTCTGGAGTTCGAAGACCCTCTTAGTGCCATCGAACTCGGCCTCTTCACGGAACTAGCCAAAGGCCCGCAGGACGCCGAGTCCCTGCGCACCCGCCTGGAGTTGCACTGGCGCGGCGCCAGGGATTTCTTCGATGCTCTGGTATCGCTTGGAATGTTAGAGCGCCAGAACGGCCGATATGCCAACACACCCGAAAGCGATTTGTTCCTCGATCGGGCCAAGTCGAGCTATATCGGCGGCCTTTTGGAAATGTGCAACGCGCGCCTTTATGAACAGTGGGGCAACCTGACTACCGGTCTAAAAACCGGCGAGGCGCAGAACGAGGAAGGCGTTTTTGCCAAGCTTTATGCCGACCCCGCCAGGCTGAAACAATTCTTGTCCGCCATGACCGGAATCAGCATGGGCGTCTCCAAGGCGTTGGCATTGAAATTCCCTTGGGCCAATTACAAAAGTTTCGTGGACGCCGGCGGTGCTCAAGGCTGTGTATCGGTCCAGCTCGCGCTGGCTCACTCCCACCTAGCCGGGG
>JAFAVN010000073.1 GCA_019242435.1 Verrucomicrobiota bacterium
ACGCCAAGCAATATGCGGTCAACGCGCACAAGTACTATACCGACGACCAGTGCAGTTATTTTGTTCGTGTTTTGCAACAGATGGGCTTTAACGTTTCCAGTCTGTAATTAATCCCGTATGAAGCCAAAGCTGAAAAAGGGCTTGCGACTGAAGGAATATGTTTCCCAGATCATCGCGCGGTTACGAAAACTTTATCCGGGCGCTCATTGCGAGCTTAATTTCAAGAATCCTCTCGAGCTGTTAGTTGCCACCGTACTTTCAGCCCAGTGCACGGACAAACGGGTGAATCTGGTAACTGCTGATTTGTTCAAAAGACTTAAAAACGCCGCTGATTATGCGTCTATCCCCCAGGAGGAGTTAGAGACTGCTATCAAATCGACTGGCTTCTTTCGCAATAAAGCAAAGAGCATCCGGAGCATGGCTAACGATCTGGTTCACAACTTCGGAGGCAAGGTTCCCGGGTCGATGGATGAATTGACGTCTTTAGCCGGTGTCGGCCGGAAAACGGCGAATGTAGTTTTAGGCAATGCCTTCGGAATCAATGAAGGAATTGTGGTTGATACCCATGTGCGGCGATTAGCGCAGAGACTAGGTCTGACTCGCCAGATCGATCCCGACAAAATAGAGCTCGAGTTAATGAAAATCGTTCCTCAAGATGACTGGACCAATTTCAGTCACTGGCTGATCTGGCATGGACGTCGGTGCTGCTACGCTCAAAAGCCCGATTGTGTCCACTGCGACCTCGCCTCACTTTGCCCGAGTTTCGAAGAGCTATCAAAGCTGTCGAGGCCCATGAAGTCCGCGATCACGCCGAGGGTTATGCGAAGATCGGTAGGGCGAGGCGCCCCTAAGGTCTAGAACTCTTCGCGAAGCATTTAGAAATAACTTGGACCGCCCCTCTGGGCAATTGCCGGCGTTCGCCGCCTTCAAACCTCGCATCGACAATCGCTCCGGGTTGGAGACATTGGCAGTGCAATGTCTTCTCCCTACCAGGATCCAAAGAAATCCCTGTCCGACCGAGTTAAGGACCTGCTGGCGCGAATGACGATAGATGAAAAAATCGCTCAACTACACGCTTTCTGGTTGATTCTTTCGGAGGACGGCCGGCACCGAGTGCGATACAACGATGAATTCACCCGCAGCAGTGACCCGGACCGTCTGCCACAGTTGTTGCGCTATGGCCTCGGCCAAATCACCCGGCCCCTGGGAAGTCACGGGGTTGATCCCGTGAAAGGCGTGCGGGCGCTGAACCGGTTGCAACAATTTCTCTGCCAAGAGACTCGATTAGGAATCCCGGCTATTTCCCATGAGGAATGTCTCAACGGTCTGATGGTGCGCGGCGCAACCATGTTCCCGTCCGCACTTGCCTATGGGTCTACCTGGAACCCTGAACTAATTGAGAAAGTAGGAGAAGTTATCGGTCGGGAAGCGCGCAGCATCGGCTGTCATCAAGGTCTGGCACCGGTATTAGACGTTTCTCGAGATATTCGCTGGGGCCGTACGGAGGAGACCTTTGGTGAAGACCCATATCTGGTGGGAGTTTTGGCGATCCGTTACGTACGCGGCTTACAAGGCACGAAGCGCGACTTTCTCGCTACCCTGAAACACTTTGCCGGCCATTCGTTCAGCGAAGGCGGCCGAAACCATGCTCCGGTACACCTTGGGTGGCGCGAATTAAACGACATTTTCCTGCTCCCATTCGAGATGGCGGTTAAACTGGCCGACGCCGGATCAGTTATGCCGGCCTATCATGATATTGACAACGAACCGTGCCACGCTTCGCGTCAACTGTTAACCGGGGTGTTACGCGAAGGATGGGGCTTTGATGGCTTAATCGTGGCCGATTATGTGGGCGTCAGTCTCCTTTGCAGAGATCACAAAGTAGCATCCGACCTGGCAGAAGCAGCTGCGCTGGCATTTAATGCCGGGATTGATATCGAATTGCCGGGCGAAGACTGCGCCATTCAACTTAAGGCCGCTCTCGATCGGGGACAAATCACGATTGAAAAGATCGACGAAATGGTGGCACGCATACTCTGGGAAAAGTTTCGTCTTGGCCTGTTCGAGCACCCCTATGCAAATGCAGAGGCGATTGCCTTGCGCACTCCTGAGGCACTTGAAATCGCCTGTGAGGTTGCTCGACAGTCAGTAATCATTCTGGAAAACAACGGAATCCTGCCACTCGAACCGAGGCAGAGTAAGCGCATCGCAGTCATTGGGCCAACAGCAGCCGACCCGATGGCTTTATTGAGCGGGTACAGTTTTCCGGTTCACCTCATCATCAACGACATACTGGAGCAAGAGGAGGACATTGTGACACCGCTCACTGCTTTCCGGGAAGTTTTCGGCGCCGAAAACGTCAGTTATGCCCAAGGCTGTCCAATTCTCGAACAACGCCGATCGGGCACCCCCGTTTTTCCTGGGGATGTAGCAAACGAAGCCGACCTTGATCGCACCTCTCCCATATCACAACGACTAGATCTGATTGCGGCTGCTCAGGCCAACGCCAGGGATGCAGACGTGGCAATTGTATGTGTCGGCGACCTCGCCGGACTGTTCCAGACAGGAACAGTCGGGGAAGGCTCCGATACCGATTCGCTGGCTCTGCCGGGAGTTCAGCAAAAACTACTTGCAGCAGTGGTAACCACGGGCACTCCAACTATTGTGGTAGTAACCGGCGGTCGTCCCTACTCGCTGGGAGGGCTGGAGCCGCGGCTTGCTGCCCTCGCAATAGCGTTCGCCGGCGGGCAAAGAGGAGGCAAGGCGTTAGTCGACGTGCTTTCCGGACAAGTTGAACCAAGCGGAAGGTTGACTATCTCCGTACCGAACAGCGCCGGCGCCATGCCCTTCTATTACAATCATAAGTTGAAGAGTGCCGGAACTCCGATCGCCTTTCATTTTGGAAGCCGATACCCATTCGGTTACGGCCTTTCCTACACCCGTTTCGAGTACCGCAACCTCGAACTCGCAGAAAATCAAATCGATATTGAGGCCGGTGAAATCGTCCTTTCATTTACCTTGGCTAACACTGGCGAACGGGCTGGGACAGAGGTTCCGCAACTGTACATTCGCGACGAGCTGGCATCATTGGTACGCCCGGTGAAAGAACTGCATGCTTTTGGCCGAGTGACGCTTGGAGCCGGACAAACCGCAAAAGTAACATTTCGTGTACCGGTCGACGTACTGAACTTCACCGGTCTCGCCGGCCGGCGTATTATCGAACCTGGCGTTTTCGCACTGCAGCTAGGGGCGTCGAGTGCCGACATTCGATTGCGGACAGAAATTACCGTTACCGGCAGGACCCGTATATTAGGACGCCACTGGCGCATGGAAGCCAGTTGTGACGTGATGATTAGGTAATTTTTAGAGCTGCGCCTGCTTTAATGCGCACTCTCAATCGGGTAGACCGTTACATCCACCCCAGGCGAATACAGCACACTAATTGGCAATCCAGCCGGCGCAGGGAGACGGTTAAGACTGAACAGATGCTTGTCGAAGTTGGTTACAATCGCTTCTCTCAGTAAGTACGGGGAGTGATAGACACGCCCAGTTAGTAGTCGTCCCCGCCGAAAGCAAAACAGCCGATAGCGCTCAATAAGGAAAAATTCCAGAGAACCGATTTTAGCTTCACCGATATTATTAAGCGGTCGAAATTCGTAAACCAACACCGCTGAAGAACCGCGCCGCTGGCAGGAATACCTGATTTCTTGGTTCCGATATGTCACCTGCATCTTGGCATGCAGGTAGGGAAGGGAAAAAAAGAGAGCTGCCATCCAAACAGCAGCTGGATAATTAGCATCAAGGGAATAAAACCAAATGCCGGGACGGCCGTTAGAGTCCCTGACATAGGTGCGCAAATTCAATTCCAAAAAATCGCACCAGAAAAATGGTGCTGGGACTAGCCGGACCCGCCTCATACAAAAAGGCACAATCCCAATCCAGGCCGTTCCCTCATAAGTGTCGACTGATAACCCGGCAGGGAGTGTCTGTTGAATCGTTTCCGGATCAACCATCCAATGCAAAAACAAGAGATGAGTCCAGCGCTGGAACATCACGCCAGGCTGATCAACGACTTGCCCGCGTTCTAATAGCTGACGCTGAACCCATTCATTCACGAGAGACATCGATCTCGGGCGAGGCGGCGGCTTGGACTTCCCGCGGGCATCTGTCCCGTCCTGCCATTCTGCTTTGCCAATGTAACTCTCCTTTCATCGCAGGTTGGTTCCAACCCCTATGATTCATTTCTCTTTCGCTCCTCCTCTTTAGAATGTGCGCATGGCAAGTCGCGACTCATCCGAGACTCAGCCACCGCGCGATCCCTTAGTGCAGATATGCTGGAACCTCCAATTGAACCGATGGAAGCAGAGCAGGTTGATGATATTCCCGTTGGAGCTAATTGGCAGTATGAACCGAAGTGGGATGGGTTTCGCTGCCTGATCTTTCGGAGCGACGACGATGTTTTTCTCCAATCGAAGGCTGGTCAGCCACTCGGGCGGTACTTCCCGGAAATCGTCAGTGCGGTTAAGAGCCTAAACCCAAAATGGTGGGTTCTGGACGGTGAATTAGCTGTGCCCGTACGATCTACTTTTTCGTTCGACCAACTACTGCAGAGGGTTCACCCAGCAGCATCACGGGTTGCCAGGTTAGCGAAAGAAACACCCGCCATCTACATTGCTTTCGACCTGCTTATGGCGGGAAAAGAGACGATTTTGCTGCATTCACGATTATCAGAACGTCGCCGCCAGCTTGACGAGTTCTCGAGCAACTTTAAAACGACCGATCGATTTCATTTGTCGCCGTTCACCCTCGATACCCGGCAGGTCCAAGCCTGGCTCAAAGCAACGGGCAATAATCTCGACGGAGTCGTCTGCAAGCAACGAGAGAGTGGCTATGTGAGCGGCGTTTCTCCAGCGTTCCAGAAGGTAAAGAATTATAGAAGCATCGACTGTGTGGTCGGCGGTTTTCGTTACACCGCTGACGGCAAAGGCGTCGCATCGCTTCTGCTTGGACTGTACGATCGTGCCGGAAAATTAAATCACGTCGGATTCACCTCTGGGCTTAAGGGAGATGAGCGCGTAGAATTGAGGAAGCGTTTGGAGAAACTCATCGGCCCGCCCGGCTTTGATGGCGATGCCCCCGGAGGAAAGAGCCGCTGGGCACCGGCCGGGTCACGCGAATGGAAGCCGCTGAGGCCGGAACTGGTGGTGGAAGTTCGTTACGATCATTTCACCGGGGGCCGATTCAGGCATGGCACCCGCCTTCTGCGGTGGCGGCCCGATAAAGCACCTCGTCAATGCCGTTATAGCCAGATTCCTCAGCCGGCGGAAAAGAATTTATTGGTGAAATAGGCCTGGAACGGGACGCCTTCTTCCGGCGCGTCCGTCGCAGGACAGGTGGACCCCAGTGGATTACCGTATCGTCCTGCATAACCCATGAGTAGAGTAACTAGCGTTAAGGGGGAGAACGTTTTTTATTGGTGCTAAGGAGCAACTCTTATAGGCGTGACCAGAGTAAATTGACTAGGTTGATCCTGACAAAATCGCCGACGGAAACGACCAAGAGCAAGGGGACGCTCGATGTAAAGATGTGACCCCCGATCAGGTATTCCGTGCCCGACCTCCTGCTCGAAAGTGCACCCGGTTGGCTCCCTCGCCCGGACGTAGACTCGAAGTCCTTGTAAGTGCTTGCCCGACAGTAACAAGGAACGGACCTGGGACGCTGGCGCTCAAGATGATTGTGGATCCTTATCGAACAGAAAGGTATCTATGTCGGCCCTCCTCGTCCCCTGGGTCACAATGGTAGTTCTTATGACGGTCGCTCTGGTTCACGCCTTAAGAAGGGACCAATGAGACAAACCAAATCGAGGTGAGAGAATTGCCAGCTCGCAAATTGGCACCATCCGTCTTCAGGCTAGGTATTGACCGCTGGTCCACTGGTTCTAAGTTTCAATGGCGGTGACGGGACAAGGGGCTAGCAGACGAAACTGGCGGATGACTGCTTCCCCGGCCGCTACTCAAACCTTTTGGTGAAAAATATGGCCTCGTAATCTGAGCTTCAAAGGAGGCTGACCATGCGGGTCTATTCTGCAACCCTCGCCGAGCTTGTTAGCGATGTCGCGCAACGCGATGGCGGGAAACCTGCGCTCATATGCGCTGACACGCCGATGTCTTACGTGGACCTGAACACTCGAATCGAACGTGCCGCAGATGGATTAGCCGCC
>JAFAVN010000105.1 GCA_019242435.1 Verrucomicrobiota bacterium
GCTGACGAAAGCCGTCGGGATAAACACAGCGCTCAAAACCACGGCAATCGCCACCACCGGGCCACCCACTTCATCCATGGCTTTGCGTGTCGCCGCCTTCGGTTCCAGCCCTTCCTCAATATTCCGTTCGACATTCTCCACCACCACAATGGCATCATCGACTACGATACCGATCGCTAATACCAAGCCGAACAACGAAAGATTGTTGAGCGAAAAGCCGAGCGCCGCCATCACCGCGAAAGTGCCTATCAATGAAACGGGGACAGCTAACAAAGGAATGATAGTCGCGCGCCAGGTTTGCAGAAAAATCAGCACTACCACCAGAACTAAGATGATGGCTTCGAACAAAGTGTGATAAACCGCGTTGACCGATTGCTGTACAAACTGGGTAGGATCATAGACGATCCGATATTCCAAGCCGGGGGGAAAATAGGCGCTCAACTCCTTCATTCGTTCCCGAACCGCCTTTGATGCAGCTAAGGCGTTGGAACCGGGTAACTGAAAAATGCCGAGAGCTACCGCGGGATTACCGTCGAGACTGGAAGTGGTACTATAATCCTGGGCGCCAAGCTCTACGTCAGCAACATCAGCCAGGTAGACGATCTGCCGGCTCGGCCCCGTTTTGACGATAATCTGTTTAAACTGGTCGGGAGTGATTAGCCGCCCCAGCGTGTTGATAGTCAGGGTAAAATCGGTTCCTTTCGGCGCCGGCGGTGCTCCCAGTCGACCGGCCGCTACTTGCACATTTTGGGCCTGCACAGCCGTGATCACATCATTAACCGTTAAATTGCGAGCGTACATCTTGTTCGGATCCAGCCAGAGACGCATGCTGTAATCGCGTTCGCCGAAAATTTGGACGTTACCAACGCCGGTCAATCTCGATAACGGATCGCGGACCTGGATCAGCGCATAGTTGCTGATGTACTCCTGCCCGTAAGTGTTATCGGGAGAGATCAAATGGACCACCATCATTAGATCGGGCGATTGTTTTTGGGTGGTGACCCCCAACGCCTGGACCTCCTGAGGAAGGCGTGGCATCGCGATGGATACCCGGTTCTGGGTTAAGACCTGGGCAGTGTCGATGTTGGTCCCTAAGCTGAATGTTACCGTGATAGTGACACTCCCATTGTTAGTCATCTGGGAAGACATGTAGAGCATGTTCTCCACACCGTTCACTTGCTCTTCAATCGGGGCTGCTACGGTTTCAGCCAGCACCTCGGGATCCGCCCCCGGATAAGTAGCAGAAATTTGAATCGTGGGTGGCGCTATTTCTGGATATTGAGCAACCGGTAACGCGAAATAAGCGACTCCACCTGTCAAAACAATCAGGATGGACAGCGCCGCTGCAAAAATCGGGCGATCAATGAAGAAGTGAGAAAACTTCAAGGTATCAACCCCCTGGTTTCTCGCCCGGAAAGCGAAATAGCCGCAAAAGATAGGGGAGCAATAGCCGCGAAAGAACGCAAAGATCGCAAAGAGGAGGAGTTCACGAGTGCCGGCCACAGGCGCACCTGAGGCCAATTGAGACATTTTTCGATCAAGCACGTGCCCTTTGGATGGCCTCTTTCCACGACTACTCTAATTCGAAGCATTCTGAACTCCGGTAACTCCTTGAACCCCTTTTCTTTGCGTCCTTTGCGTTCTTTTGCGGCTATTCCTTCGGGATCAGTGCCCGGCAGCAGACCGAGTACCTTTTCTGGATGCCGTTAAAGCGTCGTTCGCCGGCCGATTAATACGCGTTTCCAGCGCCAGCTGTTCGCTGGCGAACTTATTCATGTCGGTCGGCTCGGCGCTAACCTTCGTATTCGGCCGAACCTTACCTATCCCTTCTACAATGATGGTTTCATCGCCTGAAAGCCCGCTGCGAACTACTCGCAGCCCATCGACGATTGGTCCTAACTGCACCCTTTGATATTTGGTGAGACCGTCCGGTTGAACCACTACCACGAACCTCTGGTCTTGGTCCGATCCGATCGCACGATCGGCAACCAGGATTCCTTCAGACTTTGGCGAACCCGCTACCCGAACGGTACCGAAAGCTCCCGGAAGTAAAAAATCGTCTCCATTTGGGAGTCGGCCACGTACCTGCAATGTGCCGGTTGACGGATCAAACTGGTTATTGATGAAGTCAATTACTCCCTGATGGGGAAAGCCGTGCTCTGTCTCCAGCGAAAACCAGACAGGTGCCGTTTGTTGATACACACTCGGTAGCTTGCCCTCCTTAACCCATTCCTGGTATCGCATAACGGAAGCTTGATCCACGAAGAAATTGACATAGATCGGATCAATACTGACAACGGTTGTCAGTTGGGTCGAATTCGCTTGCACCAGGTTTCCCCGGTTAACTAACTGCGCACCAATTCGACCGCGGATCGGGGACCGCACTTGCGTGAAGTCCAGGTTCAGTTGCGCAGATTCTACCGCCGCCTGACTCGCCACCACCTGCGCGTCCGCTACATATTTCTGGGCGGCAGTGGTATCGTAGTCTTGCTTGGCGATGACGTTCTTAGCTAAGAGATCATTAGCCCTTGCTAAATTGGCGTTGTTCAATTTCTGCTGCGCCAGGGCCTGCTCCAGTTGTCCCTTAGCCTGGTCCAGAGCTGCTTTGTACGGACGAGGATCGATTACGAAAAGCAGGTCGCCGAGAGCAACAATGTCGCCCTCTTTAAATGTGATGTTATCGATATACCCGGTAACCCGTGGAGTAATCGTTACGGTATCGACTGCTTGCGTCTGAGCCGTGAAATATTGCCACTCAACAATTTCCTTTTTGATCGGCTTTGCCACCGTAACCGCCGGAGGCGGCGGAGCTTGAGCGGCCGGTTGACGTTGGCAACCGAACAGGCCCAGCAGAGCCGAATAGCAGATACCCGCCTGCATGGTTACTCGAAGGGTTGCGGGCAGGGAAGATAGCAAATCGCCCACTTCGAATCGTCCTCGAACTTGTCGTCCCTCGTCCT
>JAFAVN010000462.1 GCA_019242435.1 Verrucomicrobiota bacterium
CTTTAGCGCGACTTCTGATGGATCTCTTTGCTACCGAACCGGATTTTCGCCCTGATTACAATGCGCAGATTCGGGGATTACGTTTGATTCTGGAGCAACCCAGCCGCGGTCGTATTCTGGTCCTGCGGAGCGCGGCTCAGATCATCGGTATGATCAACCTTCTGTTCACAATTAGTACGGCAGAGGGCGGCTTTGTTATCCTTTTGGAAGATCTGGTCATCCATAAGGATTTTCGCGGACAAGGTTTTGGGAGTGAACTGCTCAAGTACGCCATGGACTACGCGAGAAAAAAGGACTTTTTGCGGATTACTTTGTTAACGGACCGGCTGAGAGACGAATCAATCGCTTTCTTTGAAAAACACGGTTTCCAACGTTCGGACATGGTGCCGATGCGTTTGTGGCTTGGCAGCGCCGCTGCGGCCCATAATCAGCCGCGGATATGAACGAGGATACAGTCGATCTGAAGTTCGCCAAGATCGACGTGGGTCGCTTAGCTCGGCGAGGCCTGCCGGAGGTGGTCTACGGCGAAAAAAAGAATATATCGGAGTTGATTTCTATTCTCGGCGTTCTGGTGGAGCGGAACGGAGTCGGGTTAGCCACGCGGGTTTCCCGGGCTAAAGCCGATGAAATACGCGTGACTTATCCTGATGCGATTTATCACGAGCGAGCGCAATGCCTGAGTATCGAGCATCACCCAATGCCAAAACTATCCGGCTTGGTCGGCATCGTTGGAGCCGGGACCTCGGATCTGGCAGTGGTGGAAGAGGCGGCGATCACTCTTGCTGTGATGGGGGTCGAAGCCCGAGTTATCAATGATGCCGGTGTTGCGGGATTGCAACGAACGATCCGAGCCGCTCAACAGTTAGCGGAATGTGATGTGGCCATTGTGGTAGCCGGTATGGAAGGCGCGTTACCCAGCGTGATCTCCGGTCTTTTGCCGTGTCCGATTATCGCAGTGCCGACTAGCGTCGGCTACGGGCTCAACCTCGACGGAGTGTCTGCCCTCCTGACCATGCTGAATAGCTGTTCCAGCGGTGTCACTGTCGTGAATATCGATAACGGGTTCGGCGCCGCCTGTGCCGCCACTCTGATCATCCGGGCGCTGCAAAAAACGAGGAGCTAGATCTTGGATTCTAATTCTTCGTTTTTCTCCCGCTCAAAAATCTCCCTGATAATATCTTCGATCGGCTCCTCTTCGACGCTGAAATCCTGCACGTTACCGGTCGCCAGGATGTCTTGGCAAATCTCCGTCACCCGTTCTCGCTGCACTCTCAATGTGATCGATGCGCCGGATTGGCGAACAATCTCGCCCCACCGACCTTGGTTCGGTGTCGGTACCCGGAATGTAAACTGAAGATATTTGTATTTTGCGAATTGCCCGGTGATTTCGGAAAACGCGCCGTCGAAAAAGAGCCGGCCATGATCGATCATGATGACTCGCTCGCAAAGCTCCTCGATGTCCTGCATATAATGGCTGGTCAAAATCATCGACGTATTCCGCAGTTCGCCGTGATGACGCAAAAATTCGCGCACGTTTTTTTGACTGACCACATCCAGACCGATGGTTGGCTCGTCGAGGAACAACACCTTGGGCTGGTGAAGAAAGGCTGAGATCAGTTCCATTTTCATCCGTTCTCCTAGACTCAGCTCACGGACCATGACATTGAGCTTGTCTTTGACGTCGAGCAGTTCGACGAGTTCGCCCACTGTCCGTTCATAGGTATGGGGCGGAATCTGATAGATGGTCCGATTCAGTTCGAGCGATTCCCGGGCAGGTAGATCCCACCAAAGGGAGTTCTTCTGGCCGAGCACAAGGCTGAACTGCCGTTTGAATTCGGCTTTTCGTTCCCATGGTGTGAACCCGAGAACCGAGGCGGTGCCGGAGGTTGGGACCAATAATCCGGAAAGCATCTTGAGTACAGTGGTCTTCCCCGCACCGTTCGGGCCAAGAAATCCAACAAATTCTCCCTGCTCAATAGAAAAAGAGACACGATCGGCGGCTCGAGTCTCCTCGAAATCCCGACGGAATAACCCTCGCAAGGCGCCAAGCAAGCCCGAGCGTTTCTTATAGGTGCGATAAACCTTTGAAAGATTGGTCGCTACGATCGCCGCCGGCATACCGAAATGAAATTCATCACGAAGGCAGAGTCTAACTCAGGGGACACGATGGACAAAGTAGCCTGGTAGACGGCGCGACAATAGCGCCTGTCCATTCGGGTTCCCTTCACTGATTATTTTGGCGAGACGAAGCTTTGGCGGAGCCGGCTCGACCATGAGCGGCATCCAAGGCCATTCACCCGAAAGTTACCAATCTCCCCCAAACAGGTATCGCTCCTACGGATCTGTTTTTTTGTCCTGATCTATAAAGATCCGGCTCCT
The DNA here is from genome assembly GCA_019242435.1 of Verrucomicrobiota bacterium. Classification (GTDB taxonomy): domain Bacteria; phylum Verrucomicrobiota; class Verrucomicrobiia; order Chthoniobacterales; family JAFAMB01; genus JAFAVN01. Next base: position 2,380 of record JAFAVN010000462.1, read on the forward strand.
CCGGAGCCGTTTTTTCCGCAGCCTGCCAGAGCTAGTGCGCCGATGATCCTACGCTGCTGAGCGCGGTTGTTTAGCTCGAAGGGGTTTCTTTAAGAACGGCCGGATTTTTTCTAGACCGGCTTCGACGGTAAGGCCGTGTTTCTCCCGCAGCACGGGGATACTGCCGTGCTCGATAAACTGGTCCGGCCAGCCAATCCTGACCACTGGCGTGGTGATCTGAGCTTCAGCCAGGTGCTCCATAACCGCGCACCCGAAACCATTGTGCAATACGTGATCTTCCAATGTGCAAATCACCTCAACCCGGCGCGCGAAAAACTCGATTGTGCCAGTGTCGAGCGGCTTGATCCAGCGAGGGTTGATCAAAGCAACCGAGACGCCCTCCGCCTCGAGGCGGTTAGCGATCTCTTCGGCCAGACTAAACATGGTGCCCAGCCCCAGCAACGCCACCTCTTGGCCGTGGCGGACTACCTGCGCTTTCCCAATCTCGAGCAGTTTTGGCTGCGGTTTGGGCACCGCTCCGGTGCCGGCGCCTCTCGGGTATCGAATAGCGATTGGGCCCTGATGATAGTTTGCCATCGTCCAGAGCATGTCGACGAACTCGTCTTCATCCTTTGGTTGCATGTGAACCATGTTCGGAACATGCCGTAAATAACCAATATCAAATAGTCCGTGATGCGTCGGACCATCGTCGCCCGAAAGGCCGGCTCGATCCATACAGAGGGCGACGTTCAAATTCTGCAAAGCGATATCATGAATGACCATGTCGTACGCCCGCTGCATAAAAGTGGAGTAAATAGTCAGAAACGGTTTGCACCCTTCCGCCGCCAAACCACAGGCAAACAGAGCGGCATGTTCTTCTGCAATACCTACGTCAAAATACTGTGCTGGATGTCTGGCCGCGAAATGAAACAGGCCCGTCCCAGATGGCATCGCTGCCGTGATCGCCATGATCTTTTTGTTGTTATCAGCGAACTTCGATAAAGTCTGCCCTAACAGCTCTGAATAAGTGGGGGTACTCGCTTTCGCGGTCTCACCATTTTCACGCTTGAACTTTCCGAGCCCATGGAACTTGTCCGGTTTCTCGATAGCCGGACCGTACCCCTTGCCTTTTTGGGTGATGATATGCAGCAACACCGGGTCCTGTTGCCGCTTGAGAAACTCAAAAGTGCGGATCAAAAGCGGGATGTCGTGCCCGTCGATTGGTCCATAGTAACGGAGGCCGAGGTCTTCGAAAATCACGCTTGGCAGCAGGAGATGCTTTACGCCTTCCTCAACTTTGTGGGCGAGTTGCTGAGCGAACTTGCCACCGATCACCTCGACGAATTTGGCTGCTTTCTCGTGTAGATGGCTATAGGCGTCGTTGGTTTGGATTCGGTTCAGATAATTGGCAATTGCACCCACATTCTTGGCGATCGACCACTCGTTATCGTTCAGGACGACGATGAATCGCCTGGTGTGATCCGCGACGTTGTTGAGTGCTTCGTAACTGGTTCCACAGGTGAAGGCTGCATCTCCGGCCACCACTACGACGCTTTCCTTGCCTCCCCGGCGGTCTCGGGCCACTGCCATGCCCAGGCCTGCCGAAAGTGCCGTCCCAGCATGGCCAGCACCGTAGGCGTCGTGCTCGCTTTCGGTCCGAAGCAGAAACCCGTTTAGTCCCTGATATTGGCGGATGGTATGGAAACGGTCTCGCCGCCCTGTCAATAGTTTGTGGACATATCCCTGGTGGCTGACATCGAAGAGAATCTTGTCCTGAGGCGTATCGAAAACCCGATGAAGCGCAATCGTCAGTTCGACCACTCCTAGATTCGGTCCGAGGTGACCGCCTGTCTGCGAAAGGACTGAGATGAGTTCTTCTCTAATTTCCTGGGCCAGGAAGGCCAAGTCGTCCTCGTCTAGTCGTTTCAGATCTCTTGGTGAATCGATCCGGCTTAG